>JBCCFD010000214.1:0-12741 GCA_039029915.1 Chloroflexota bacterium | reverse complement strand
CCCCGGCCGGTACGGCCGTAATATGCCAGCCAGTTTCCATCCGGTGAATAAGCCAATTGACCAATATCCCCATCAGGGGTTGGCAAGACGCTGGGGTCACCACCTGCAGCGGGCATGATGCAAATAGATTGCTTTTCTGGATGAAAATCGGGATTTTCGCTGAGATTCGTGATGTAAGCGATTTCGGTGCCGCTTGGTGATACAACTGCACTACGCTCTCCGACCTCCATCCCCTCAGTAAGCTGTTTGGCTTTGCCCGTTTTGACATCAACCGCCCAAATGTGCCACTGTTCCTTCGGTAAATACCCTTCGCCATCAAATTTGTACATGACGCGCGTGATGTGTCGCTCAGGAATGCCCAACTTTTTCTTTTGTTCATCTTGCTCCCGAGCAAGTACATCGGCGTCTATGTTGCGCACTTGGCAGAGTAATGTTTTGCCATTTGGAAACCAGTGGATATCGCCAATACGGCCGTCTATTTTTGTTAACTGCCTCGCTTCACCCCCATCTAAATGCATGAGGAAAATTTGGCTCCGCTTTAAACCACCCCGATTTGATAAAAAAGCAAGCTGTGCTCCATCTGGTGAAAATTTGGGCATGGTATCGGTTTGATTGCCAAATGTGAACTGACGGGGGGCATTGCGCGATGTGTCAAACCGCCACAGGTTGGCATACTTTTTTTCAGTTTTGGCATCGACGCGATTGATGGATGTGAACACAAAACGGCCGTTTGGCGACAGTTCACAACCGGCTAGCGTTTCAAATTTATATAAATCTTCCGCCTGAACGCGTTTGTTTTTTGGAATCATTTTTTCTCCTTAGAAAGCAATTCAGCATTTCAGCTAGTCAACATCTTAAGTGTTCCGAAGTTTCTAAATTGAAAACGCCTTAGATAAAAGCTTCGGAACCTCGAGGAAACGAAGTTTATAGCTGTCGTTTTATTCAAAACAGGAACTTCGTTTCACGTAGCTAGCCAATATTTCGCTAAATATTTGCTTTAAGTAGTATCGTTTTATTTTTGATGAAATTGAGCACTCAGAATTGCCTGTTTTGAACAAAGCATAATTGAATCGACATCGCTGACAAGCTATTTTAGCTCCCGCCTCGAATATCCCAATATCGATCTAGCCACAATGAGCTGATTAATTTGCCGAGTGCCCTCGTAAATATCATTGATTTTGGCGTCACGCATCCACTTTTCAACGAGAATGTCGCGAGAATAGCCGATAGGGCCTAGCAGTTCTACGGCTTTTTGAGTAATCCAAGTCACTGCTTCCCCCGCCCGATATTTGCACATACTCGCCTCCATGCGATTATTTTGGCCGTGTACCATTTGTGAAGTGGCTTTAAGGGTTAAATTCCACGCCGCTTTGTAGCGAGATTCCATTTCAATTAGGTCACGCTCAACGGCCGTCCACTCGTAGGGTGGTTTGCGATAGTCAACCTCGACACCCTGCTCTGCGAGGGTGGCCGTTGTGAACTCTAGCGCTGCCCGAGCCACCCCCATCGCGCTTGCGGCAATTGATGGTCGGGATGCATTGAACGTTTGCATGGCCCCTTTAAACCCTTTCGTGCCCGTTTTCTTTTGCACTACGTCTGCCGTTCCCAGCAAGTTATCATAAGGCACGCGCACATTTTGGAAAACGAGTGAGACCGTGTCGCTGGCGCGAATACCGAGCTTATGTTCCTGTTTGGCAATCGTGACGCCCTGTGCGGTGGATTCAATCACAAATGATTTAATCCCGGCTCTGCCAGCCTCTGGGTCGATGGTGGCCCAAACAACGCACAGCCCTTCTGATTCATCAAGGGCCAGCTTGCCGTTAGTGATAAAGATTTTTTCCCCGTTGATGATCCACTCATTTGTGTCTGGATCGAGCCGAGCATTAGTTAGCATAGAGCTATTATCTGAACCCGCGCCCGGCTCGGTGATGGCCATTGAGCCCCACTTAGGTGGATCTTCGGTCCAGCGGCTAAAGAGGCGAATTTTTTGTTCGGAGGTGCCTACCGCTTCGATGGCGGCACCGCCTAGGGAAGGGGTAGGGCGGCAGAGATATTGGCCTGAATCTCCCCAGCTGAGTGCTTCAATCATCAGAATATTTTCAAGTAAATCCCAGCGTGGCCCCGCCTTTTTTTGGTCTCCCGCTTTGATTTGTTCGAGCCGCTCCGCATACTGGTCTTTGACAAGCGGCCACATGGCGTTGATGTAGTTTAACGGCCGTTCATGTTCCCCTTCATCCAGCATGTGCGCATCGGCTCGCATGACTTCAACGGCCACCTTTTTAAAGCGTTCCGTTGATTTCAAAACATGTTCAGGCATTTCAAAGGTAATCATATTGTCACCATTCCATCAAACGTGGCAAAACCACGCGCGTTTCTGAGCCAAAGCTCCACTGGATATTCTCGAATGTAGCCATAGCCGCCGAGCACCTGTACTGCCCCATCGGTGACGCGGACCACAGCTTGGTCAACAAAATGCTTCATGAGCAGGGCCTCTTTGGTTATTTCCTGACCTTGGTCGATGAGCCAAGCCGCTTCCCACACCATCATGCGCATCGATTCGACATCGCTCATCATATCAGCCAGTAAGAAAGCGATGGATTGATTTTGAGCCACTGGGCGTCCAAACTGCTCCCTCTGTTTGGCATACGCAATGGCATACTCGACAGCAGCACGGGCCATACCAACGGCCGTTGCACTGGCCGCCACCCTGCTGTGATTAAGCAATAGATCAAAATCACAGCCTACTTCACCTCCTAGCTTGGCAGAGGGAGGGATTTTGATGTCGTTTAAAATCAGCTCGTAAGTGGGTAAGCTCTTGATGCCCATTAGCTTATCTTTGGCACCTACGGAAATCCCCTCAATGCCTGTATCGATTAGAAAGCCTTCAGTTTGGCCATTCTCATTGGCCCACACGAGAATGGTGTCAGCCTCTTTAGCTGCAGGGACGTACACTTTACGGCCGTTTAATACAAATCCGTCAGCCGTCGAAACGGCCGTTGTGGCTAAATGATGTGGGTTAAATTGATAAACTCTCTCCATCAGGGCAGAGCTGAGTTTGGGAATAGATTCACCTACAAAGTGGGGCAGATACTGCTCTTTTTGGGCCTCTGTGCCGCACAGCATGAGCGGAATAGCAATACTGTTTGGGGACATGATTTTAAAGGTCGTCGCCAGATCGCCGTAAGCATATTCTTCTAGAGCCAAAACCCCCGTCACGGCCGAATATTCACCAAAGCCGCCATACTGCTCGGGAACGGCCGTTTGCAGCCAGCCAATTTCCCAACCAGCCTGCACTAATTCAGGAGGAAGATGACCTTCTTCTTCAGCATCTCGAAATTGTTCTCTAACGCGTTCTGTTGAGAAACGGTTGATGGCGTCGATGAGCATCTTTTGCTCTTCATCGACTCTAAAATCTAGCATAAACTTTGCTCCTTTAAGTGAAACGAAGTTCCTGTTTTGAATAAAACAATTGCGATACGTTTCGTTTCCTCGAGGTTCCGAAGCTTTTGTCTAACGAGGTTTTCAATTTAGAAACTTCGGAACACTTAATATGTTTTTGGTTTTGGAAAAAGCAATTAGCTTGTTAGTTTACAAATCTGTGTTGATACACTTAAAATTATCTGTGTCTCACCCTATCCAACAATCATATTAATTATTCACTGATTCATCAACTCCCCAATTCACCAATTCCTCTGGGTGTGATAAAATTACGCTCATGGAACAAGAGTTAACGGTCATTGGGGGCGGATTGGCCGGAACAGAGGCGGCTTGGCAAGCGGCTGAACTAGGTATTCCGGTTAAACTGTACGAAATGCGGCCCCAAAAGAATACCCCTGCCCATGTCACGAACAACCTTGCTGAGCTCGTTTGTAGTAACTCGCTTGGCTCCTATTTGCCTCACAAGGCCCCTGGTGTACTCAAAGCAGAGCTGCGCGGCTTGGGGTCGATGATTTTGGCGTGCGCTCAGAAAACGGCCGTTCCTGCTGGTTCTTCTCTCGCCGTTGATCGGGATGGTTTTGCAGAATTAGTAACAGAAAAGATTGATAATCATCCTTTGATTGACCTTGTTCGTGAAGAAGTAACGGCCGTTCCTAGCACCCCAACCATTATCGCCACAGGTCCCCTGACCTCCGCTGCCCTTGCCAAAGAGGTTCAAGCACTTTCTGGGCAAGAGTATATGTACTTTTATGATGCACTGTCGCCTATTGTGCATCATGAATCGATTGATATGTCGATCGCTTACCGTCAATCTCGGTATGATGAGGGGGAGCAGGTTGATGGTGATTACATCAACTGTCCGATGAATAAAGAAGAGTATGATCGCTTTGTCGCGGCTGTGCTTGAGGGTGAGTTGATTACCCTTAAACAGTTCGAGCAAGAAGACCCCCACTTTTTTGAAGGATGCATGCCGATTGAGCAAATTGCTCGGCGTGGTGAGAAATCACTCGCTTTTGGCCCGATGCGCCCTGTTGGCTTAACAGACCCGCGAACAGGGAAACGGCCGTTTGCTGTGGTGCAGCTGCGGCAAGATAATTTGATGGGCTCTCTTTACAATATCGTGGGCTTTCAAACCAACTTGAAGTGGGGCGAACAGCGTCGCATCCTGCGTCTTATCCCCGGTTTAGAAAAAGCGGAATTCTTGCGCTATGGCATGATGCACCGGAACACCTATATTAATGCGCCCCAGTTGTTGCACCCTACACTCCAATATCGGGGACGGTCTGATTTGTTTTTTGCGGGTCAAATCACCGGTGTTGAAGGTTATATGGGCAACGCTGCAACGGGGCTGCTGGCGGGCATTAATGCCGCTCGAATGATGCAAGGGCAACTGCCCGTTATTATGCCCACGATGACAATGCTCGGCGCGCTTTGTCATTACGTTACCCACGCCGAGGCGAAAAACTTTCAACCGATGAAAGCCAATTTTGGCCTTTTTCCCATGCCACCTAATAATCTGCCTAAAGCTGAGCGATATCGGTGGTATAGCGAACGCGCCTTAACCAACATGAGGCGATTTACCCGAGGTAGCAAGATTCGATATGATCGGGTGGTCGCTGAGGCAGTAATAGAGACGGAGAAATAGCTTGTCCCAAAGCTTAAAGCTGTGGCTTCGACAGGAAGCGGCTGCCTTATGTACGGCCGTTTTTGAGAACACTCCCCCAGCTTTGTCACTCAACCATGACGATGTTTCCCAATTTTTAGCCACAATGGCTGATAATGTGGGCCTGCATTCTGAATTTCAGTTAGCGTCAGTTCAAGGTTGGGCCTTAACGGCCATTGGGCAAGATGGCCCCCGCTCTCGAGACTGGTTGTGGGCTATTCGCCTGCTTAAAGATGCGTTATTCAAAGCCTTGACGGCCAACATGAGTCCTGTTGAAGCCTTAAAAAGCTGGCGGGCACTCGATGAATTCCTTACCTTCGCCATGATCGAAGCTTCCCAGCTAGCCACTGATTTTGAGCGGGCCAACCTGCTCGATCAAATTGTTCAACTCCGCAAACAACAAGAGATTTTTGAACGAAGCAAGTCGAATTTTATTAATGTAGCGGCCCATGAATTACGCACACCGTTAACGATTTTGGAAGGATATGCCAATATGATTCGGGCTGAGGCTGAAGCAGGCTCCCGATTTCATATTTATACTGAAGGTTTGGGCAACGGTTTCCGCCGTATGCATGAAATTATCGGTGATATGATTGATGCGTCACTGATCGATTTAGGTTCTGTGGAGCTTAAAATTCGGCAAATCAGCTTGGAATCAACCATTAAACTTGTCACTGGAAAACTACAAAAACTCTTTGCTGAGCGGAATGTTGAACTGATTGTGGCTCCCTTCTATGTTGAATCAGACACGTTTGGGGATGAAGAACGCTTAGCGAAGGCATTTACGAAAGTGATTATGAACGGGTTGAAGTATACCCCCGACAACGGGCAGGTTAACATCACGGCCGCTTTTATTCGCCAAGATGAAGCGGATGAGAATTTAGCAGGTTATATCGATATTCAAATTAGTGATAGCGGTATTGGGATTTCACCAGAGAATCATGACCTGATCTTTAATAAGTTTGCCAGCACATCAGCTTATCAGCTGCACTCTTCTAGTAAAACGAATTTTAAGGGAGGCGGGGCTGGTCTTGGGTTGGCCATTGTGAAAGGGATTATTGAGGCTCACAAAGGGAGAATTTGGGCTGAAAGCCCTGGTTATGATGAAGAAAAGCTTCCCGGAACCACATTTCACATTGAGCTACCGATTTGGGTGAATGAACCAAATTAGTGCAGAAGACAGAAGGATGAATGTTTGCCTTCACCCTTCTGCTTTTAGCCTTTTCAAAGGGTTTTTATGGATATTAAAATTGAAGTTAAACCAACGGCCGTAACTGTTTTCCCCGATCGGGCCCGAGTGACGTGCGTGGGAAAGTGTGAAGTAACGGCCGGTAGCCACAAACTGCTTATTCCTCAGCTGCCGTTGACGCTAGAACCTGATTCTTTACGTGTTTCTGGCAAGGGCACAACGGCCGTTCAGATTTTGAGTGCTGATGTGAAGCGTGAATTTTTTGAAGTGGCTCCGCAAAAGGACGTCCGCAAACTTGAAGCTGAAATTGAATCATTGTCTGATCAGCTGCGCCATGTGAATGACCAAAAGGCGGGCTGGGAAGCACACGGCCGTTACCTTGACGGAATGCGCGATTCAACCCGTGCATTTGCGAGTGGCTTAGCACGGGGCCATACACAGGTAGAAGATCAGCTCAAAATTGTGGCTTTTTTGCAAGAACAGGATGCCGCAATGCGAACGGCCGTTTCTCAGCTAGACAAAGAAGGACGTCAACTCGTCAAGCAGATTGAAAAGCTTAAGCTAGAGCTAGGACAATACACCTCAAAACGGCGCGGCAAGCAGATGTATCAAGCTGTTGTGGATATTCAAGTGTCTGGTGAAGGGAGCTTCTCACCTGAATTGACGTATGTGGTTAATCAAGCCAGTTGGAAACCGCTCTATGATGTGCGGCTGAAAACGGTTGATGTCTCAATTCCAGACATGATTGTGAGCACTTTAGCTGAAATTACCCAGCGTACGGGTCAAAGCTGGGACGGCGTCGATTTATCGGTGTCTACCGCTAGACCTGCTCTCAACCAACGCTTGCCAGAGCTGAAGCCTTGGCCAATCGATCAGGTTCGCAAACCAATCCCTCGCGCACCGCAGATCATGTCGGCTCAGCCTGAAATGGCCAGAAAGTCGGCCGTGCGAACCCGTTCAGCCCCACAGCCAGAGATGGCTGCTGCACCGGAGCCTGTTTTTGAAGAAGCAGAGGAAATGGTAGCACAGGTGGAGGATTCAGGAACGGCCGTTCGCTTTGTGGTGGCGGGTCAATCGGATATTCCGAGCGATGGCTCGCCCCATAAGACAACCTTAGCCAACTATCGCCTCGAGCCAAAAATGGATTACGTGACCATACCTAAGCATACTGACGCCGTTTATCGTCGGGCGACAGCCAAAAACAGCTCGGATGCCCCTTGGTTAGCCGGTCAAGCGAATCTATTTGTTGATGATGAATTTATTGGCAAAACGAAGATAGCGTATACCGCTAAGGGTGGGGATTTAGAGCTATTGCTTGGCGTGGAAGATCGTATCACCATTAAGCGTGAAATGACGCGGCGAGATGTTGATAAGAAAATGCTGAGCGATCAGCGTCGTATCCGCTTTGGCTATGAAATTGAAGTTGAGAATTTGCTGGAAACGGCCGTTATCCTTGAACTCCAAGATCACATCCCTGTTTCCCGCCACGAACAGATTAAAGTTAAACTACAAAAAGCAAATCCTGAACCCAAAGAAGTGAGCGAATTGAATTTGATGGAGTGGGCGTTGCCCTTGTCTAATAAGCAAAAAGTAACGATTAGTTATGAATTCACTGTAGAACATCCTCGCTCACTACAGGTGATGGGCTTACCGTGATAAAATAGCATGAAATTGGCCTAGTGGTGCACCAAACAAGGTTTGACGGGTAAGTTTGGTGCACCTTCAAGTAGTCCTCATCATCGTTACACCTTACAAAAGATCTTTGGCGGACTACTAGTAAGTTTTTAAAGACTGTTAGGTTTAGCGTCAATATTTTGGAGGCATTATTTCAAAAGTTTACCCAACCGCTCCCCCTCGCGAAAAAGCTTATTTAGTGGGAGCTGGTTCAAAAAGAGAACGGCCGTTATTACCCATAGAAGATAGCGTTGATGAACTAGGTCGTTTAGCCGATACTGCTGGCTTAGAAGTGGTAGGGCAATCGATACAGCGTTTTGATCGGCCAGATCGTTCAACCTACATTGGCTCTGGTAAAGTCGAAGAAGTCAAAATGATGCTAGAAGAGCTAGGTGCCGGTGTTGTTATCTTTGATGATGAGCTGTCTCCCCGACATCAGCGCGAGCTTGAAAAAATCTTTGGTGAAGAGATCAAAGTGTTGGATCGCACAGCATTAATCCTAGATATTTTTGCCCTCCATGCCAATACTGCCGAAGGAAAGCTGCAGGTTGAACTGGCTCAGCTAGAATACCGCGTGCCCCGCTTAACTCGAATGTGGACTCACTTAGCCCGACAGGCAGGCGGTCGGGCTGGCGGTGATGGGGGTGGTGTTGGGCTGCGCGGGCCTGGTGAAACCCAGTTGGAAGCGGACCGTCGAGAAATTGGACATCGCATCAGCTTTGTTAAAGATCAGCTTGAAAAAGTACGCTCCAGACGTGAGCGGCATCGCATGAAGCGGCAGCAAACAGAGCTTAAAGTTGTGGCAATTGTCGGCTATACAAATGCAGGAAAATCCACCCTTCTCAATAAGTTGACCGACGCCAATGTTTTATCAGCCGACATGCTATTTGCCACGCTTGATCCCACCACGCGCAAGGTGCAGATGCCCGGTGGCCGGGAGGTGCTTTTTACTGATACGGTAGGATTCATTCAGAAGTTACCAACACACATTGTAGCCTCTTTCCGCGCCACGCTAGAAGAAATTAAAGATGCTGATTTGCTGTTGCATGTAGTGGATGCAACTCATTCTAATGCTGGTGCACATATCGAATCAGTGGAAGATACGCTGGCTGAATTAGAAGTGGATCAATTACCGGTTGTGGTGGCGTTAAATAAAATTGACCAGCTGCCTGAGGGCATTCCGGCCGATGCGAATTTGGATATTGAAGCCCCGACAGTTGGGGTGTCTGCCTATAGTGGCGCGGGCATTGAAGAACTTCTCGTTACAATTGAAGCGGTAATGACGCGATACATGACTGAGATAGTTATCGACCTGCCCTATGCTAAAGGGGATCTGCGTTCTCTCTTTTATGAACGGGGTCAAGTAGAAAGCGAGGAGCCAGATGAGCATGGGATGCGCATTTACGGCCGTGTGCCTCATCGTCTCGTGCCCTATTTTGAGTCGTATCTCGTCTCCAATGGAGCAAACAATGAATGATTTAATGGATCGAATAGGACATTTTTTGGGTGAAAAACCAGGCCTATTGCCGTTAATAGGTGTTGGTTTAATACTCTTGAATTTTATTCTTCAGCTGTTTCCATCCAATTGGATTGCCGATGTTAACCTTCTACTTCATCTTGGTTTAATTGTTAGTATATTAGGCATCCTTCTCATTCGACCTCTTGAGTAAAGAATCTCCATGCAGTCACTTCTTCAACTATCAAATCATCCATCTGTTCAAACATTAAAAGAGCGCATTCGCTCCGAAATGAACGAGTTGATTGACTTAATTATTCAGATTCAGCAAATTCCTGCGCCAACTTTTGAAGAGGCGGCACGCGCTATGTTTATTCAGGGAAAGATGGCTCAAATTGGACTGATTGATGTGAGTCAGGATGAAATTTATAATGTTTACGGCCGTTATCCTCACAGCGCTGATGATTCTCTCCCCCCAATCATAATTTCTGCGCATAGCGATACTGTGTTTCCTAAAGAGACTGATCTGACCTACCAAAAAAGAGGCTCAAAACTTTACGGCCCAGGCATCGGTGATAATTCAACAGGAGTAGCCGGCGTTTTGTTTTTAGCTGATTTGCTCACTCAAGAAAAAATTCCCGTCAAGAATCCCATTTGGTTCGTATCCAATGTAGGTGAAGAAGGACTCGGCGATCTAAAAGGGATGCGAGCCGTTGTGGAACGATTTGGTAGCCGCGCCAAATATATTGTCATTGAAGGTGGATTGTTTGGGCAAATCTCGCATCAGGCAATTGGGGTCCAGCGCTTCAAAATATCTGTAGAGACTGACGGCGGCCACTCATGGGGTAGTTTTGGAAAGACAAGTGCCATTCATGAACTTGGTCGCTTAATCACGCTTATTGCCGAATTAAAAGTGCCGTCATCACCTAAAACAACCTTTAATGTGGGGATGATTGAGGGGGGAACTTCAATTAATACCATTGCTCAGCGAGCATACATGCTGTTGGACTTAAGGTCTGAAAAGACAGAAACGCTTGATAAACTCGTTGCCAATGTCAAGGGAATGGTGCAAAAAGCAAATCGGCAAAGCGATCACAAGACGATTTTCAAAATGGCACAAATTGGTCATCGACCCGCTGGTAGCACCCCTAAAAGTGGCCCACTGGTTACACAGGCGATTGAATCGCTGGCTTTGGTTGGCCGCTCACGGCCTATTTTTATTACAAGCTCCACCGATTGCAATATCCCGTTGAGTAAAGGGTACGAGTCAGTTTGTATTGGCTTAACGGAGTCTAATTTTGCACATCGCTTAGATGAGCATATTGACATTACCCATTTGCCAACCGGTGTCCAACAGATGATGTATTTATTGCTGGCGGCAGCCAATTTTTCTGTATCATGATAGTTGATACTCACTGCCACCTTGATTTAAATCGGTTCGACGATGATCGAGCAGCCGTTGTTCAGCGGTCTATTGAGGCTGGGGTAGAAAAAATCATCATCCCTGCTCTAGACCTCCAAAATTGCCAAACGGTGCTGGAGTTGGCGAATGAATTTACGGCCGTTTATGCTGCTATCGGTATTCACCCTAACTCTTCAGCCCAATGGCAAGACAGTTGGATTGAAAAATTGCGGGGGTTTACTCAGCATCACAAAGTTGTTGCCATCGGAGAAATTGGTTTAGATTATTATTGGGATAAATCTCCCAAGGAGATTCAACATCAAGCGTTTAAATTGCAGTTAGAGTTAGCAGATAAACTAGACTTACCTGTTATTGTGCACAATCGTGAATCGGATGAAGATGTGGTTCACCTGCTATCTCAATCGCCGTTAAACGGCAAAGCAAAGCCGGGCGTCCTCCACTCCTTTTCAACCACGTGGCAAATTGCTAAACGGGTTTTAGACATGGGGTTTTATTTAGGATTTACCGGTCCTGTTACGTTTAAAAAAGCCGACGATTTACGGGCAGTTGCCAAAAAAGTACCGCTCGATCGCATTCTTGTTGAAACGGATGCCCCATTCCTGACCCCTCACCCGTATCGTGGCAAACGAAATGAGCCAGCCTATACTGCTTTTGTCGTTGAAAAGCTAGCCGAACTGCATGGAAAAACAGTTGAAGAGATGGCGCGTATCACAACGGAAAATGCATATAGGTTGTTTTCGCAGTTGGAAGAAGGAAGGGATGAAGAAGTGTACAGGTGAGTTATTTACAAAGAAAGGCCTTGCCACCTTGCTAATCCGCCACACACCTTAGCAAAAAATAATGAACAATAAAGTCTCCACCCGCCTATCCATTATCACTGTCAGTTGGAATGTCAGCCAGCTCCTTCGTGACTGCTTGGCGTCCGTTGAAGCCGTGCGCGGTGGGTTGGATTTGGAAATGGTTGTGGTGGATAGTGCCTCATCCGATGATACGCCCGACATGGTTGAAAGAGAGTTTCCGTGGGTTAACCTCATTCGCTGCACGGAAAATGTTGGGTTTCCTAAGGGAAATAATATTGGTATTGAGGCGTCAACTGGCGACTATGTGATATTGCTGAATCCTGACACGGTCGTTTTAGATGATGCGTTGAGCCAGCTTTGTGACTATATGGATGCCCATCAGGACGTTGGGGTAGTTGGCCCTAAATTACTCAACCCCGATGGCTCAATTCAATCATCTCGCCGTCGCTTCCCTACGTTTTTAACAGGTCTTTTTGAAAGCACTTGGCTCCAAAACGCTGCCCCGAAGCAGGTGCTGGCGCATTATTTTGCGCTTGATTTGCCTGATGATGAAACGGCCGTTGTTGATTGGGTGATGGGGGCTGCACTGCTTACCCGTCGGTCCATTATTGAACGGGTTGGTGGCCTTGACGAAGATTATTTTATGTACTCGGAGGAGCTAGACTGGTGTCGGCGGATAAAAGCGGCGGGTTGGGAAGTGATTTATTATCCCTCCGCTCAAATTGTGCATCATTTAGGCAAAAGCAGTGAACAGGCGGTTACCCATCGTCATATCAATTTCAATAAAGCAAAATTACGCTACTTTCGAAAATATCATGGGCCGATGGTTGCATTTGCATTACGTGCCTTTTTGTTGTTAACTTACCTACAGCAGCTTTTATTAGAGTTATTGAAAGGTATTATTGGTCATAAACGGCCGTTGCGTTGGCAGCGCGCCAAATCCTATTGGCAAGTTGTTCGATCTGGATTGCGTCCTGCCGGGTATTAAGTGAAACTAAGTTCTTGTTTTAAATAAAACGACGGCTATAAACTTCGTTTCCTCGAGATTCCGAAGCTTTAATCTAACAGGGTTTTCAATTTAGAAACTTCGGAACACTT
>JBCCFD010000213.1:0-12782 GCA_039029915.1 Chloroflexota bacterium | reverse complement strand
TTTTGCTCCCAAACCGGCCACTTTTTCGAGTGAGGCTGTTCAATTTGTGAGTGAAAAAGACGACGCTTTGGTTAATCGTTTGATTCAACTCGGGATTTTAGAAGAAGTTGGTGCAACAAGGGTAACGTTACATCAGACTTTATCGGACTATGTAGGAATTAAATCTTATTCTGTAGCTTATTGGCAAAGGGCCGTACAATTTTTTAGCCAATTCCTTAGCGCTAATGAATCTGCGTTTGGTCAAATTGAATTAGAAATAGACCATATTTTAAAGTGTTTAAAATTTGCAGAGGATTCAAAGCACTATTTTGATTTTATTCGCATAAGCAATCTCAGTTATCATTACTTTCATGTTAAAGGGATGTATCGTTTTGCAAAGCCTTTTTTAGAAAAATCGGTGGGATATGCCAATGACCTCAAGAGTTATGAAGAAGGGGCCGTTGCCTTAGTTAATTTAGGACGAATGTTTATCAATGAGGCCGATTACCCTTCTGCTATTGAACATTTGACTGAAGCATTGCGGTTAAGCCAATTTGTTGAAAATGATGATTTGAAAAGTCGGATTAATCAGGCCATTGGGGTAGCTTATGATTATCAAGGTGATTTTAAAACAGCAATTTCCCAATACGAAAAAAGCCTGCAATTTGCCCGTAAAACGAATAATTTAAAAAGAGTTTGCACTTTACTGATGAATCTTGGTGGCGTTCATCTTGACTTGACCTTATACGAAGATGCTTTGACTTATCTAACGGAGGGCTTGCAGATAGCTAAAGAAATAAACCATGAAGGTATTTTGAGTCCGATGCTTCTTAATCTTGGTTCTGTAGCGGGTTCACTTGGCAAATATGATGATGAATTAGACTATTACACTGAGGCTTTGCAAACTGCTAGAAAAATGGGGCACAGGGAAGACATCTGTTTTCTTCTTTCAAATATGGGGGCTTTATCGCGGACGCTTGGTGAATTTGAGGTGGCTGAAAATTATCTATTGGAGGGTTTACAAATTGCAAATGAGGATAATTTATTTGAACGTAAAAGCTCACTTTTTCGTCATCTTGCAACTTTAGAAATATACAAGGGAGATTATTCAAAAGCTAGACGGTATGCAGAAGATGGGATTGAGATTGCAAGAGATAAGAATAATCAGCGAAATCTGTGCCCACTATTAAATTTGCTTGGCGAGATAAATTTAATAGAAAATCAATTTGAATTGGCAGCAGAGAATATCGATGAGGCATTTGAAATTGCAGATGGCATTGAACACCAATGGTTTATTGCTGAAGCTAAGTTAAGGAAAAGTAAGCTGTTTTTTAGAACTGGGCATCATAAGGAAGCCCTAGCAAAAGCAAATGAAGCACTAAAGCTTGCCAAAGAGAAAAGGATTATTGAGGTTGAAGCCGAGGCGTATTTACTACTCGGTCAAATTGAGTCTGATTTAGGTGAGAAGTTGTCTGCAACAGCTTCCTTAGAAACGGCCGTTTCTATTTTCAAATCTTTAAATCATTGGCGGCAACATCATGCCGAGCAAGTTTTTCAAAAAACATCTTAAAGCCTATGAATGAAAAGATGATTGATCTAAATCAATTGTCAAATGCCAGAATAACAACGCCCAGCTTTTCCTCCAGCGTTTTAATGGCTTCCATTTGGTCTTTAGATAGTTCAGCAATTGACAACCCTGCTTCATATGCCATCAAGTGAACACCAAACGTGGTTTCCAGCGATTTTAACTGTTGGACACCCTCTTGTTCTAACTGGGCAATCTTCAAAAATTCAGCCATCATAAATCTCCTTATTTTTTATTGTGAGAAATCTATTCTAGAAGCTAATAAATATGATATTTTTCGGTGTATTTGTGGTAATTGGGTGCGTTAAGTGTTCCGAAGATTCTAATTTGAAAACCCTCTTAGTTAAAAGCTTCGGAACCTTGAGGAAACGAAGCTTTTAGCCATTATTTTATTCAATGCAGGAACTTCGTTTCACTTAATGAAATTATTTTAACCCACTGACCAAGTGACGCAAGCCTGCACTAATGCGGTCAAGGGAAAATTCGCGAACTTGGCGTTGATATCTAAAAATATCTGCTTGGAGGGGGGAAAGGATTGCATCAGCAAAGTAGTCAATATCTAAGTTTGAAGCTAGCTCACCGTCAATTTGGGCGCTGCGCATTAGTCCTTTGACCGTCATGTATTGCCAAAAGTGAGGGAGTTGAATGGCTTCATTTTCACCTTCAAGCAAGCCTGCTCGCTGGGCTACACACAGAAGGGGGGAGTGAATATCGGTGAAATGAACGAGCGCATCGATAAACTGGTCGAGTTGCTCTAGTTTTGATACCCCTTGTTCTGATAGGGTTTGCATTCTAGCGAGCATGCCATCTTGGAATTCGGTCATCTGGGAGTCCATCAAGGCGAGGCAGAGCTCCCCTTTATTGGAAAAACGACGATAGAGCGTCCCTTTGCCAACCCCTGCCGCTTGGGCAATATCGGCCATGTTGACAGCATCAACTCCATGATCTTCAAATAGCTTTTCCGCAGTTTGCAAGATTAGCACCCGGTTTTCGGCCGCATCACGGCGAACGGATTTTGCTGGGCTGCCTATTGGTTCTAGTGGGAGTTGATTATTTGTCATTAGTAGTCCAAGTAAGATAAGTGCTATAAGATGCGTCTAAACCTTGACAAGCGGACTCGAGTCCGCTAATATTTTAGCAAGAAGTTGGACGTGTGTCTACCTAAGAACATTAAAGCGCATCTAATTTGTTTTGGCAACTATTTTGCGCAAAGGCAAGGAAAAATGTCTTTTTCATTAGCACAAGCAAGTCGAATCGGGGAAGTTTCGTTGACGGTTAAAGATATCTCTCGGTCGTTAGCTTATTATCAAAAGCTAGGTTTGCATTTACATCGGCAAGAATCCAATGCGGCATGGCTTGGGGATGGCGTTTCGGATTTATTGGTTTTGCGTGAAAATCCAGAGGCACAATTTGCGACGCGCACGACGGGACTTTATCATTTTGCCATTTTAGTGCCTACGCGTATTGATTTAGCAAAAGCTCTCAAAAATATGATTGATGCCCAAATCGAGGTTGGTGGTTTTTCAGATCATATTATAAGTGAGGCTATCTACCTCTCTGATCCTGATGGAAATGGTATTGAGGTTTATGCGGACCGGGCGCGCGATTTGTGGGAGTATCGAACGAATGGGGAGATGCGGATTGATACGGTTCCTTTGGACTTGCAAAATTTGCTTGGAGAACTTGAAGCTGATGAAGTGAAGTGGCAAGGATTTCCAAAAGGCACAACAGTTGGACATGTTCATTTACATGTGTCTGATTTAGAAGAAGCCGGACGATTTTATTCTGAAGTGTTAGGGTTTGATTTCATCGCGAAATACGGCCGTTCTGCTCAATTTCTCTCTGTAGGTGGGTATCATCATCATATTGGTATGAACACTTGGGCTGGCGTTGGCATTCCGAAGCCACCTCAGGGTGCTATTGGTCTTCACTATTACTCGCTGGTGCTGCCAGACGAGGTGGCAAAAGCAGCTTTACTATCTCACTTAGATAACATTCAGGTTTCCTATGATAAGGAAGACGGCGAGGTGTTCATTCAAGACCCTGCTGGTAATTGGATTCTGTTGGCAACAGAAAGAATAAAGCACTTTGCCTAGAATTTTTAAAGGTGCAGTTGACAGAATTAAGTGAAACGAAGCTCCTGCTTTGAATAAATAGACGGCTAAAAACTTCGTTTCCTCGAGGTTCTGAAGCTTTTATCTAATACATTTTTCAATTTAGAAACTTCGGAACACTTAAGCAAAGGTGCCGTTGTCAGCTGTTTGCACATTGAAGGATAGAAAGATGAGCCAAAATATTTTTGATAGCGTGATTAGAGGATTGCCTACTGAAGGTGACCTACAGTTTTATAAAGCGGATCGATTCCCTACCATCCACCCAGTTCACTGGTTGACCTCTCATTTTGCAGTGGGGGGATATAGTCCGCTGCAGCGCTTAAGCGGGATGTTGACGGCTCATATGACGCAGATAGCGCCGCACAATGGGTTTGCATGGCATCCGCACCGTGGGTTAGAAATTTATACCTATGTGATTGACGGTGAGCTTTACCATGAAGATACAACGGGAGGTAAGGGGACGATTACGGCTGGGGAAGTTCAGCGAATGTTTTCTGGGAACTTTATTCAGCATCAAGAGCTTAATCGGTCAGCGACGCCAACCCGCGTGATTCAGATTTGGTACGTGGCTGATGTAGAGCATATGGGCTTGCCACCGCATTACGAGCAGGTTGGGCTATCTGATATGGCGTCGCGGCAGGTGGGGGATGCAACCGTCCGGGAGATTATTGGGCCAGGTGGCGGCACCAACTCACACGTTTCGGCGCGTTTGACGAGCACTATTTTGCCGGCCGGTGGAACGGCTTCGCTTGAACCTCCTCAAAACGGCGAGGATTTATTCCTGTATTTTGTGGATGGAAACGGCCGTTTTAATCCTACTACTCAAGATATACCCATTGATCTTTATGACGTCGTCCTTGCGTCCCCAGATGCTGAAGCGGCGACGATTACGGCGGGTGATAAACCGCTAAACTATTTGTCGTTTTATTTACGGCCGTTTTTAAACTAGAGGTGGTGATATTGGTATATTGAATACACCAATATACCAATATCACACGCACACCACTATCACGAATAGAACCCTCCGCCTGTCATCCAACAATCAATCCCTAACCCGCCTAATTTGCACTAAATATTTTTCTGCTTATAATCTATGCAAACGTTTGCGCAGCGATCCGCTTTTTTGTTCGATAAGTGTGCAAACGTTTGCGCGAGGTGATTATGACGGTCTCAATTAAAGATATTGCGCAAAAAGCAGGCGTTTCAGCGTCAACCGTCTCAAGGGCATTGAAAGACCATCCCCGTATTAGTGAAGCAATGCGCCAAAAGATTCAGAGCTTGGCGCGTGAAATGGGGTATGTGCCTAGCGAAGCGGCGCGGCTTTTGGTGGGGCAGCCATCGCCTACGATTGGCGTAGCTATTCCTGACTTCACGGATCCGTTTTATATGAACATGCTTTGTGGAATCGAAGAAGTTGCTATTGCCCACCAGCACGAGCTGTTTGTCGGTAGCTTTAATCAAGATTTACACCGTCAGCGTAAGTTGTTTGATGCGTTTGATCAAAAACGGCTGTCGGGTGTGGTGATTGCCGGTTCGCTTGTTGATGCCGCTTTTTTGAATCATCAGCAAAACGGTGTGCCCGCCGTGCTGGTCAACCATTACAACTATCCATTCTCCGTGGCGATTGATCAAAAAAGAGGCATGGTAAAAGCGGTTAATCATCTCATTTCGCTAGGCCATCGGCACATTGGCTATGTGTCGTTAGGTGTTGAGACCAACAGCAATCGCTTGCGGCAAGAGGGATATATTGAAGGCTTGGCGCTCGCCGGTTTGCCGTCTGACCCCAACTGGATTGTGGCTGGTGATGGTGGTATTGCGGGCGGGGTAACGGCCGTGTCTAAGCTAACTAGCCTTTCTGTGCCACCAACCGCCATTATTTGCTACAACGATCGCACGGCTATTGGCGTCATCAATGGCCTGCACCAGCAGGGCTTGTCTGTGCCGGATGATATGTCAGTAATCGGGTTTGATGACCTTGAAATTGCCGCTTACTTCCTGCCCTCACTCACCACCGTTCGCCAGCCGCATACCCATCTTGGCAGACAAGCGGCTGAAAAGCTTTTTGCCTTGATGTACGGCGCTAATGTTCAAGCAGAGCTTTTAGAGCCTGAGTTGATTCGACGAGGGTCTACGGGGCCACTGGTTTAGTAATTCAGTAAGTTAGTATTTCAGTAAATTAGTATTTCAGAATTTCAGAAAGCTGTCAGGCAGTGTGGCGACTGAAACAAACGCCAAACTGAAGAACTGATGTACTGATTCACTGAGAAACTCATATAGGAGCTTATTATGTCAAATAAAGTACGTGTCGCCATTATTGGTGTTGGAAATTGTGCCTCTGCGCTTGTGCAAGGGGTTGAATATTACCGGGATGCTGCTGTAGATGTTGAAATCCCTGGATTGATGCATGCCACAGTCGGGGGCTATCACATCAGTGATATTGAATTCACGGCCGCTTTTGATGTCACCGCGGCTAAAGTTGGCTTAGATTTGAGCGAAGCGATCAATGCTGAGCCAAACAACACGATTCAATTTGCGGAAGTACCTTATCTTGGGGTTGCGGTGCAAAGAGGCCAAACGTTTGATGGCTTGGGTCACTACGTGAACCAAAAAGTGACGGAGTCAAATGAAACGGCCGTTGATGTGGTTCAGGTTCTACGTGACACACAAACAGACGTCTTGGTTAACTATTTGCCCGTTGGATCAGAGATTGCTTCGAAATGGTATGCTGAACAGGCCATTGCAGCAGGCTGTGCCTTTGTGAACGGCATTCCAGTTTTCATTGCCTCTGATCCTGAATGGGCGGCTAAATTTATAGAAGCCGACTTGCCAATTATTGGGGATGATATCAAAAGCCAAGTTGGCGCCACCATCACCCATCGCGTCCTCACTAATCTTTTCAAAGATCGCGGCGTTCATCTCGACCAAACGTATCAGCTTAACTTTGGTGGAAATATGGATTTCTACAACATGCTGGAGCGCAAACGGCTGGAGTCTAAAAAGATTTCTAAAACAAATGCCGTAACCAGCCAGCTTCCCTACGAGCTAGGTGATGAAAACGTTCACGTAGGCCCCAGTGATTACGTGCCTTGGCTAACAGACCGCAAATGGTGCCATATTCGGATGGAAGGTCGGGCCTTTGGTGATGTGCCTTTGCAGATGGAGCTAAAGCTTGAGGTTTGGGACTCCCCTAACTCAGCCGGTGTGATTATTGATGCCGTTCGCTGCGCTAAAATTGGACTGGATCGCGGCTTGGCTGGCCCTCTAGAAGCGCCGTCTTCATACTTTATGAAATCACCACCGACTCAGTACACTGACGACGTCGCTCGCCAGATCACGGAAGATTTCATTGCTGGTGACGTGCTGATTGAAGAGAAAACGGCCGTTGCTGGTGACTAATAAAATATTTTTTACTGTACTTCGTGTGCCGTTAAAACAGTAGGGATCAGCTGTTATCTTTAGGGGAACCCTCAAAAAGTGATGGCTGGATCAGCAAATCAACTGTGTAACAATTGATTCTGGTCCAGCCATCTTTGTTTTTCTACCTTGCTGTTTTGCCCAAAAAACGGTGCTAATAAACCCGACTATTGCTAAAAAACCATTTTTGACTAACACTGAAATAAACGTCACTCTAACGGCTGAGCATAAATTCCTAGATGATTGCCAATGGGACGTTCTCGGAGGGGAATGCGGGTATGGATGGGGGAGTTGAGAATTTTAGAACGGCCGTTTTCTTCAATAGCCAGTGTGACAGATCCTCCCCCATCTAAATTTAACGCTATCTTTGCCCCTAACTGTTCAAGCAGCGGCGTCATCTCTTGAAGACCAATCCCTTCACTATAGCGGCGTTGACGGCCGTCTACCAAAATAAACCAAATCGTATCACCAGTCTCATCTAGAGCAATCATGGTGCGGGGTTGCGGCACACGCAGATACAGACGTTCAAGACGCGCCATGACGACCTCGCTATTTTCATAAAAAATCGTGCCACCCCCCATTGCTTGTAAGGTGTCCGGTGGGCAAATGAACTTTTCAATTACGGCCGTTTCCGGCGTGATGCACAAGACGGGCCTGGCATTTTCTGGGGTAGAGTAAGTGACTCCATCAGAGATGGCAAACCCCATAATGTCGATGGGATCCCCCACATAAGGATAGTAGTGGAAGGGGGTCAGCGATTCGAATGGTCTAAAAAAATCACCATTAATAGCCAATTGTAGATTATTCTCAAGCAAAAAATCAGTCGTTTTTTGTGCCAAATAATCATTATCCCCTTCCAAATCAACTCCGGGGGTCACGAAGAATTCAACTCCTTCTGCCGTGCGGTCTACTTCAACGATGTGAAAGATAAGCGAGCGCGGCTCCTGCCACACTTCACGATAGTAAGTGACGCCTTCATAGAGTGGTTGTGTTACCGTTTGGCGTGCTGGTCGTTGTATCAGAATGTAAAAAGCCCAAATAATAAAAAAGGCTGAGATGAGGATAAAGGTTCTTAGCAGGAGTTTCCAAAGACGTTGAATCATAGTGCGCTTTCTAGGCTGTGAAGAGGGAAGGTAAGGAACACAAAGACCCTAAGACGCCTGATTTTATTTATACATCAGGTACACTTTGCGTTTCTATTTTGAAATATTTGTTTTGTAAATTCGTATCAGGTCAACAACAAAAAAGGTCTTTTGCTTGAACGATTGATTTAGTTTTTACATATTATGTTGTAAAAAACTTATGCTTTGGTTTTTGTTAAGAAATCACTCAGTTTGGTAATGCCTTCTTCAAAATTTTGGCGGCCAAATCCAAACCGAATATGGGCGTCATCAAGTTCATAAACTGTGCCCGGTAGAAGCATAATGCCCGCTTCGTTTGTGACTTGTTGTGAGAACTCAAGGGCACTACCCCCAAGGTATTTGGGAAAAGCGATGGGGCCAGCCAACGGCCGTTTCCATTCAAACAGCGTGCTAAATCGGCCAAAAAACTCATCGGCAATGTCTAAATTTTTAGTGATGATATTTAAGTTTCGGGCAGCGAGGGTTTCGCGATGATCCATAGCAATACGCGCTAAAAATTCACTGGGAGCGCTGTTGCAGATGGTGATGTAATCTTTAAGCTCGAGAAGACGGCCGTAAACAGCCTGATCGCGCGTGGCCAGCCACCCAATACGCAAGCCCGCTAAGCCATATGCTTTTGAAGTCACACACAGCGAAAGTGCCTTCTCGTAAACATCGCACATCGCGGGTAGCTGCAGGGATGTATCAGACTCAAGCTCGCGATAAACCTCATCGGAAAAAATGTATAAATTATGCTGACGTGCAAACTCAACCAGCCCATCAAAAAGGTCTCGGTTTGGGTGATAGCCGGTTGGATTGTTAGGGAAGTTGACATAAATTGCTTTGGTGTTAGGCTGAAGTAGCTTTGTTAAATCTGCCAAATCTAAAGCCCAATCATCAGCCTCATTTTGCTGCCAAAAGCTAACCTCAACCCCGTTGGCTTTGGCAATGCTGTGAGCCGATTGGTAACAAGGAAAATGGCAAATAAGGTGATCACCTGCTTGCAAAACCCCCTGCATGAAGTTAAATATCCCCTCCTCTGCTCCTGTAAAAACGAGCACATCATCTGCAGAACAATTGGCATACATTCTGGCAATGGATTGCCGCAGGGCCGGGTCACCTTGGGATTCGGTATACCCTAGCCAATGGTTATGAAACGCCTCAACCGAACCGGGTTCAAGGGCTAACAGGTCGCCAATTGACATTGCTTCACAGTCGCTTGAACTAAGCAAGTAGGGGGCGTTAAATTCGTATTTGGCAAAGTAGCGTTCAATTTTAAATGGGGGAATGTTCATGTTTTATTCCTTACTCCAACGTTCAATGATTTGATAACTGTTTTTCCAACTGCCGTTGCCACTTTTTTCCCAATACCAGGCTGTTCCAGACCCACCCGTGCCTAGTTTATTACTACTGCCACTGTAAACTGGCACACGGTTCTTGTTGATGCTTGGTCTCGGTAAGACGAGCGTTCGGGTGATGCGCTTATCAATTTTTGGAATACGGGCAATATGCAGCAATCGCACCGGGACAATGGGTGCTATTTCAGGGTCAAAGTCAGCGTCTTGATATTCCTCTGGCTCACAGGGTACAACTTGCAAATAATACTCGTCTTTGCGTTGGAAACAGTACCCTTCTATGGGCTGAAGGTGTAATTTTGTGGCGGGGGCAATTTGAGCGATGCCGAACCGGTTTTCTGATTCATCAAAAAATTTATTTCCGGAGCTGCGAAACTCTGATTTAAGGACAGCCGCCCATAAATTGATGTCGTCTTCGGCTGTCAAGAGATGATTTAGTCCAAACCGCTGCACAATTTCTGTGGCTGATTTGGCGGGCATAGGCGGAAGCGGGTAGGGAAAGCGGAAGTGGCTAACAACGGCCGTTCCTACCACCCAGCCAATTGTAATTAGTGAAAGGAAAGCGAGTGCAGTATCTAAATTTTGATACATGAGGGGGATGTTGATATAGCCAAATTGCGGTGCCCAGCGCAGGTATGTAACTTCATATGGCTCACCGCGCAATTGAGGCTCGAGGCTACTTCGCCGCGAACAATTTTCACGGTCAAATTCCGTTGCTCCAATTTGATAGCTGAAATCGATACAGGTCCCCCCAAAACGTCCCAGATCGTCGTCGACTGCTTCCACATCTCTAATCTGCAAAACTGTAGCGGGGGCGGTCTGACCAAACGCCCAAACCGTTTGACGAGGCATGACAACAATGCCCGTGATTAATACCATCCCTGGAAGCAGATAAAACATGAGAAGGTCAAGTTCAATGAAAAAATAGGGATAAGTAGGGCGCATACTGGCGTATCTTTTCGTTAGGTCTAGATAGATGATTGGGGGAAGGAGCAAGGCCAATAGGGCCAGCCAAAACAAGCGCTCGGCGTGATGCGGCTGACTGTTTAATATCAGCCAAACGGCGATGAAAAAGCTTCCCATAAACCACGCGCTAAAGAGAACAGTAAGCAAGCGCGTGTTGACAGGCCTTAGATTTTTTCCCAACTGAATATTCCTCCAATCAAATGATTATTCCCCTTGTGAAAACGGCCGTTTAATGTTATCATCCTCGACCGTTGCACAGCAAAAATTGAACACAAAGTGCTGCTTTCCGCTCCAACCAAATAGAGTTGGGGCATGTCTCGCCCGAGTCCATTCCGTGGAAAGGAGATTTAAATCACATGCGCGAGTATGAAGTAACAATAATAATTCAACCAAAATTAGAAGAAGAACCACGTAACGAAATTATTGAACGAGTCACTGGTTGGCTCGTTGGTGGCGAAGTCACTGACGATAATCGCCCCACTACCCATCACTGGGGATCACGCAAAATGGCATATGCCATTCGCAATCACAAAGATGGATACTACATCCATTTTGAAGTGAATCTTGATCCTCAAAGAATCCCCGATATTGAACGAAATATGCAATATACGGAAGATCTCCTACGTTATCTAGTTGTTCGCAAAGAATCGTAGTGCAGGGCGGGTAAATAGGTTGCCAACTGAGTTGCGTCACACTGTCATTCAAACAGTTTGGCGCCCAACAAAATTTATGGCTTCAGAATTTACACCAAACTGCCACAGGCACATTTGTGCCCTGGTAAGATAAGCCTCAAGGTTTATGAGCAGAATAAGGCAGTGTCTTACCATTGGGTGGTATATAGCAGGTTAAGCTCTATATCACGGTAGAAGATGGAAGCAAAAATGAATAAGGGCCTAAATAAAGTCATGATAATCGGTTGGGTTGATGGCAATCCAGAGGTTCGCCATACCCCTAACGGCCGTCCAGTTGCCTCTTTTAGTGTGGGAACATCCCGCTCGTGGATTTCTACTGAAGGCGCAAAGCATGAAGAAACTGAATGGTTTAACGTTGTTGCCTGGGGAAACTTGGCTGAATTAAGCAAGAAGCGTTTGTCACGCGGTCATAAAGTATATATTGAAGGCCGCTTGCAAACCCGTAGTTGGGAAGACTCCTCTGGTCGACGTCATTTCAGAACTGAGGTGGTGGCCCAAGATTTAATTGCTTTGAATGACTATGAAGAATAGGGAATTCTTGAAATAATATGGCAAAAAAACGCAATCAAGAAGAAAAACAGGTTATCAATCGCCGACAAACACGAAAAGAAGCATTAAAATCCCGCAAACTCAATGAACAAAATCGCCAAGTGCAGCTTGGTGTTCTAATTGTTGCCGGTTTGATTTTGGCAATTTTGGTTTTTGCAGGGATCAATGAGTGGCTGATTCAGCCTAGTCGGGCCGTTGCTAATGTTAACGGCGAAGAGATTACCCTGAGCGAATGGCAAAATCGGGTTCGCTACGAGCGAGCACAACTCATTATCTTATTGGAAAATCAGCTAGAAGCATTTGGCGGAGACGTCGGTATTATCCAGCAGTTTTCGGGCCAAGCTATTGGGCAACTTCTCGATGAAGATGCGTTTGGTCAAGGGGTGCTCGATGCGATGGTTGATGAAACAATTATTCGCCAAGCTGCTGCTGATCGAGGCATTACGGTCACTGAGGCCGATATTGATGCTGAGATTGGCGGTATTTACAATTTCTTTGATGGTGATGTGCCGACGCCGATGCCAGCGGCTACGGAAACCATTATGCCTACCCCCTCTTTAACGCCGATTCCTACTCAGGTTATTACGGAACTTTTGCCCACATTGACACCATTCCCGACGGCAACGATGCGCCCTACCGGGACACCAGCCCCAACAGCAACGGCCGTTTCTCAAGAATCGTTTGATGAACAATACAGTGAGTTTTTAGCCCGCTTAGATGCATTTAACACAAACGAAGCAAGCTTCCGCTCCACTATTACTCAATCACTCTATCGGGAACGGTTAGCTGATGCTATCGCTGAGGAAGAAGAACTTTCAACGATGGCGCCACACGCGAGTTACTTTAACATTACCTTCGGCACAGAGGAAGAGGCGAACGAAGCACTTGCCCTTATCGAAGCTGACGGTTATCTGACCGTTTGGAACACAATCCGAAGCTTGCCGTTTGATCCTGAATCAACCGATACAGGAGATGCCTCAGAAGTTGTGTGGCGGACGCAAGATTCT
>JBCCFD010000212.1:0-12813 GCA_039029915.1 Chloroflexota bacterium | reverse complement strand
GCCAAGAATCTTCTGCTTTTGAGTTTATACAAAACGGTGCCGAACCGCTTAACAGCGTGGCCCAACATATTGAACGCGTCCAAGATGCCCTCTCAGATAATGAAGGCACCGTTTTTAAACGACAAGATGGGCCCCATTTAGTAATGAAGGGAGAAGCGCAAAGTAGTGATTAATGAAAAGCAACGAGTGGTGCGTCAAACAAATATTGGCGGGTAAGTTTAGTGTGCCTTCAAATAATCCTTGCCAACGTGCTATCTGTCAAAAGATCACTGTCGGACTACGAGATATTTAAGCCATTGCACTGCATATCTTCAAATGTCAACAAGACATAATCATTCGTAATTGGTATTCAACAAACAGATTTTCTGCGTACCTTCACATCGATGGATAATTGTCGCGCTCAATGCCTGTTCTTTTCTGCAAAAAGCATGATAAAAAATTCAGCGGCGCCTTACAACCCCATACATTTTGAAATACAATAAATATGTTCTGATAAACGGAGGAGACTGCGTCATGAAACGTAAATATTTGCAAATCAATCTATCTAACCAATCCATCGAAACAGAAGAGTGGGAAGGGGAGAACCTTGTAAAAGCAGGACGTCATCTCATCGCGAAAACGCTCGTTGAGATGGGGGTGGCAACTGTTGATCCGCTTGGACCTGAAAACCCGCTCATCTTTTCTGCTGGCCCTTTTGCAGGCACCACTTTTTCTAATGCGAATCGCATCAGTGTTGGGTGCAAAAGCCCGCTAACAGGCGGCGTGAAAGAAGCAAACGGGGGAGGCACCTTTGCGTATGCCATGGGACGATTAGAAATGGCGGGGTTTACGCTTCACGGTCAATCTGATGATTGGGTTGTCATTCATATGCACAAAGATGGCACAATTACATTTGATGATGCCTCCCCTTATCTTGGAAAACTGAATTTTGAACTGGCCGATATGCTTCATGAAACGTATGGTATGCGGGTGAGCTTATGTATTTGCGGGCCTGTTGGAGAGTACCAAGGCCTATTGGCAGGTATCTCCTTTAGCGACACCGATAAACGGCCGTCTCGCATAGCCGCTCGAGGGGGCGTGGGGGCCGTCATGGGCAGCAAAAAAGTAAAAGCCATCGTCATTGACCTGCACAAAATGCCCCCTCTTTTTGATAGAAAGAAAACGCTAGGCTCAATCAAGCAATATGCCGGTTGGGTTCGAGAAGACCCAGCTATCCAAAAAGTGTACAACCCAGTTGGCACCATGGCGATGGGTGATTATACCAATCACGTGGGGGGCATCCCTACCAACAATTTCACCTTGGGAAGCCAAATTGATGACAGCAAAGAAGTCTTCAAAATGGGGGGTGAATACATTCGAGAATTAAACCTCTCACGTGGTGGAAAGCACACGCACGCCTGTATGCCCGGATGTATGATCCAGTGCAGCAACGTTTATTATGATGAAGATGGCAAAGAGATGACATCTCCAGTTGAATATGAGACATTAGCTCTTCTCGGAACCAACTGCGGTTTAAAGAACCCAGACAACTTAGGCAGAATGAACCATCTTTGCAACGAGCTTGGAATCGATACAATCGAAACTGGAGCCACCATTGCCGTTTTGATGGATTCGGGGCTGGCACCCTTCGGAGATGTCGACTTTATGGAACGAGTCTTTAGCGAAATGGCTGAAGGCACAGAAGATGGTAAGCTGTGGGCTCAGGGTGCCGCACAGGTCGGTAAGCATTACGGTTTTCATCGGGTTCCGGTCATTAAAGGGCAATCAATCAGTGCTTACGATCCTCGAGTAATTGAAGTGACCGGTGTTTCAATGATGACTACAGCTCAAGGGGCTGATCATACGGCTGGGAATGTACCTAAACTAGATTCTCGCGGTAAAAATTTAGAAGAAATTATGATTCTAAGTCTTGAAGCGCAAATCGCCTGTGCAGCCGTTGATTCAATTGGTTTGTGCGTCTTTGGCAAATCAGTAACCAATCCGAACATAGAATTCATGTCAAACGCGATTAATGATGCGTTAGGCACCGATGTAAAGCCAAGTTTCTTCAGAGAAATCGGGTGTGAGGTGCTTCTATTAGAACGTGAATTTAATAAAGCGGCGGGATTTACGTCAGCGGATGATGATTTACCTCAATTCTTTTATGATGAAGCATTACCTCCCACCAAACAAATTGCCCGTTTCAAAGGGGAAGAAGTTCACGATATTTATGACAATATTGATAAGGTGGGTATGCAGTTAGTGCCCGATGCACACGGCCGTATGCCATCATAAAAATACAGACGAGAACTTGCTTAAAATATAAATGAAAAGGCTCGGCAGATTTTTGCCGAGCCTTTTCTCTAGGGAAGAGTGCGTAAATCTCTTTTATGCAGAGAATGGAAAATTTATCAGAACTTTACATTCTCCTAATTAGCAAACTGTCCTCAGTTTGAAGTTTGCTTAATACTTTGTTACCAAAGTTTTTAAGTATTCCTTCTCTGGAAGAAGTTTAATTGTCTTTTGTAACGGAATACTTAAGCAGTCGCCGCTTCTGGATCAGCTTTTTCAACTGGCTCCGCACGCTCAACCAAAATTGAGCACTCAGTTACCAAAGCAGCCACAACACTGATCATAGTAATAGCGGCGGGTAAGACTAAAGCACCAGCGACACCAAGTACCAATGGGATTTCAAAGTGAACATTACGCGCTTCATTTTTTACAACGATGCGACGAACACCAGCTTCATGAACCATATTTTTAACAAAATCAACCATTTCATTGGCTGCTACTGTAAATTCTTCTGTCCAGTCTTGGCTACCGTTTGAGTCAGCCATTTCTTCTTCTTCAATGTGGATTTCTTCTACAACTTCTTCTTTTTCTTTTTTCTCTTTTTTACTTTTTTTAGCCATTATTGTTCTCCAAATTATTTAGGCATTGCAGGGTGGTTATTAGTGATTATGGAAAATTTGGTGTATTAGAATCTGAATCCCTTTCACCTATTACTTTATCCTCACCATCTACCGCAATTATTGATTAGTTAGCAAGTTCCCCATCTTGACGGTTTTGGATCAAAAGATAGATACCTAAGCCGATCAAGCCAAGGGGGAAAATGGGATTGAAGTTTTCAAAGATAATGATTTCAAAGAAAACGGCAAAACCCAAAAACATATAAAACAGAGTGCGAATTATTTTGTGACCTGTTTCATGAATACGGTGCTCGGGTTCAAAGCGCTTGATGTACATCAGGGCAGCTGGCACTGCGGCAAAAACCAAGGTCCAGCTATAGGCCCATGCTTCAAAATGGTCGGTGATGTTCATCGCAAAAAGCAACAAGCCCACTGTCGCGAAAATCGCACCCGGTACCGCCAAAAAGGACGCTCCGCTTTGATGTTCTTCTGTTGATTGATGAGCAGGCATCATCAACAAAATTCCAGGGCCAATGATAAACATAGGCCATAAGAAATCAATCAGATGGAATCCGAACACGTTTGATAGAAGCAAAATCACCCCAGCCCCAATAACACCAAAAGCTGGCCAATTTTTCTTAACTGAAAGCTCTAACTGTTCTTGGGCTTTCAATCGTTTATTCTGAACTACTGAGTCTTCTGACATTTTTATTCTCCTGCAGGTGTTGCTTTCTCAAAATTCGTTTGCTGCATACTGAAAAAATTAAAACAACACATCGTTGGATTTGGGATAAGTCAGTCTTCAGTAGTCAATCATCAGGACCCGTATAAACCATGATTACTGAATACTGGTTACTGAACCTCCAATATCCGTTTTGTTTTGACACTTGCTTTACGTTTAGTCTGGCTTTGGGTTGCAAAATTGGGGTGTGAAGATTAAATACGGCCGTTTGCTCATATTAAATTAATGCGCTAGCACCATGTTTTTACTTGAAAATTGGGGGGCGTTTCTCAAGAAACGCCGTGACCGCCTCATGGTGATTTGGATGGGTCCACAGATCGAGAAAGAGTGATTCTTCTAGCGCATTGAGCTGCTCAGGGGAAGTATAAACGGCCGTATTGACTAACTGCTTAATTGACCCCAGCGCATTTTGCGGCAGATTTACAAATGATTCGGCCCACTCACGAGCGGCTTGTTTTACATTACCCTCTGCCACCCGATGGATAAATCCTATCTGTTGGGCCTCCTTCGCCTCAAAAACTCGCCCCGATAGAAGAAGCTCCATCGCTCTGCTTTTTCCCATTAGAGGCACCAATCGACCGGTTGCTCCCCAGCCGCTGGTTAAACCGTTTTTGACCTGAGCAAAACAGAATCGGGCATGCTGAGCAGAAATTCTTAAATCACAAGCCGTCAAAAGTTCACAGCCGCCACCAAACGCATCCCCATTGATGGCAGCCATGACGGGAACAGGCAGCTGCGTTAGTTGTTCAAGCGCATTTCCCATCGTTTGCTTCAGGCGCTGTGCATCCTCTCGTTTGGGATAATTAATGAGTTCTTTAAGGTCTCCGCCAGAAACAAACGCTTTTTTGCCGCTACCTGTGATGATCAAAACCCGAACGGCCGTATTTTTGGAAACGGCCGTGATTTTTTCAGCAAACTGCGCCTGTGCCGCCCAGCTTAACGCATTGCGCGCTAGCGGCCGATTGACAGTCAACGTCGCGATGCCTAGCTTATCTATTTCAAACAAAATTTCATCTGCCATTAGGCAAGTGTAGCGGTCGGTTGGTACGGGTGCAACCCGCGATCGGAGTGTGTCAATGATGACAACTATGAATGATAGGATGACAAGGTGAAGAGGTGAGGGCTTGTAAAAGACAATCTCAACGAACATGCACCTAGAACCCGAATGCTAAATCTATGTCAAGTCTTAAAATAACCTGACACCTGACACCTGATACTTGACACCTGACACCTAAATCACCCCACTTTTTGCGTCGGTCTCTACTTTCCGTTATAGTGCGTTCTCCAGTTAGAAGTGCCATTGTTTTGAGGAGGAAGTACTAATGCGCCAGCGTGTCCTGTGTTGTCTGATCCTATCTATATTTTTGTTCCAATTTTTTGTTACTCCCACATACGCCCAAAGTGGTTGTGCCCTGCAAATCAACGAAGTAATGTATCATCCCACGGGATCGGTTGGGGCTGAATGGGTTGAACTATACGTCGCCCAAGCCATCAATACAGACACCACATTTTTTATCACCGATCAGGACGGTGGTGCTGGAAGCTTCTTTAGCAAAGCATTTTTAATCCCTGCAGGCACAGCTCAAGGAAGCTATATCATTATTAACAATGATGGGAATGCAACAAATGATGGTCAAACGACGATGACGGGCATTTATACAACAATTTCCTTTTTTATTGGGAATGGGGGCAGTGCCGAGCTAAATAATGATGGGGATGAGATAGTGTTGTTTCGAGGTGGCGATGTCGATGGTGTGCCCTGCGATTATGTGGAATTTGAAGGGGGAAATTCTGGCATACCCAGCGGTTTTTCTTGGGACAGCAGCTGTGTTCAACCCAATTCAGGGGCGAGCTTGTCAATCTCAATTGACCCTGACGGCACCGATTCTAATTCCGGCTGCGATTGGGCAACTTCAGGTGAGCATTCACCCAATAATCTAGATTTACCAATTACGGGCGCACCCGACTCAAAGGGCTGGTCGAATAACACAACGCCAACGGCCGTTACGCTTGCTTCTTTTGACGTGTCAAATCAATCAGGGGTGATGAATGGGCTGTCTGTGCTGGGAACGGCCGTGTTTGCCTTCTTTTATCTAAAACGCCGCAAGTAGGACTGTTGTAAGCAACAGCCCTACATTTTATTTATACCGTGCTGTACTAGCCTACTGAAACAAGTTCAACATCAAAAATCAATGTTGCATTTGGTGGAATCACCCCGCCAGCCCCTTGGGCACCATAGCCCAAATGGGGTGGAATAATCAAAGTCGCCTCGCCACCTTCTTTCATCATGGCGATACCTTCATCCCAGCCAGCAATGACTTGTCCAACGCCCAGCGTAAATGTAATTGGCTGACCGCGCTTAAAGGAATTATCAAACTCTTTGCCATTCTCTAAGCGTCCCGCGTAATGAACGCTTACTGATTTTCCTTTTTGGGCCTGTTTACCCGTTCCAGCTTTCTTTTCGTTATATTGCAATCCACTTGTTGTGTTCATGTCTATCCTTTTTCTAGAGTCTAGGGCTTTGGGCTTAGGGCTAGGGAGTCTTTTAAAAGCAACCCCCTAGCCCCCAGACCCTATTCTCTAATTTCAAGTAATTCTACTTCAAAAATCAATGTTGAGTCAGGCGGAATACTGCCAGCGCCTGCTGCACCATAACCGAGGCTTGAGGGGATGATGAGCTGAATTTTGTCACCAACCCGCATCAGCGAGACCCCTTCATCCCAACCAGCAATCACCGAACCCAAACCAAGCTGGAATTCAAACGGCTGGCCTCGATCGTAAGAGTTATCAAATTGGAAATTATCAGCCTGTAGCCAGCCTCGGTAATTAACAACTACGGTCTGACCCACTTGGGGCATTCCACCTTCCCCAGCTTCCAAAATCACATACTGCAACCCCGATTCAGTCGTGATGAGGTCATCTGAATTGACAGCCTCTGGCGTTGGCGGAGGTTCATTAATGCTGATCAACTCGATCTCAAAAATCAGCGTCGAGTCAGGCGGTATGATGGGCGGACTGCCCTCTGCGCCTAATCCCCATTCAGGGGGGAAGATAAATTGCGTAATTTCACCTACCTGCATCTGTGGTAAAATCCGATCCCAACCGGGCAAAATCTCTTCACGACCTATGATAATATCCACTGGGAACCCTCTGTCATACGAGGAACCAATAAGTGACTCATCCGCTTCTAGCCAACCCAAGAAATGGAAGGAAACTGAATCGCCTTCAACAGGCATTTCTCCATCTCCTTCTTGTAAGACAGCGAACAAAATGCCGTCTTCAGTTTCAGTATAGGCAGATTCATCTAAGTCGGTTGGCGGATCGGGGGGCACTGGGGTTGGAGGTGGTGGCACGATTTCAATAAGCTCAACCTCAAATGTCAAAGTCGCATTCGGCGGAATAACATCACCTGCCCCAGATGCACCATAGGCGAGATTAGGCGGAATAATCAATCGAGCTTTACCACCAACCCGCATCATGCTAATGCCTTCTTCCCAACCAGCAATCACGTTACCATTCCCTAAAGGAAACTGAATCGGTTGACCCCGCACAAGCGAGTTATCAAACTCAGTCCCATCTTCTAAAGTCCCAACGTAATGCACGGCAACCACATCACCGGGAACGGGAAAATCTCCATCCCCTTCTTCAATCTCTTCAAATCTCAATCCGCTGCCGGTTGTGATGATTGAGCCGTCTTCATTTTCCCTAGTCGGTAAGGGCGCAGGGGTCGGTTGAGGCGTAATGGTTGGTGGAGGTGGCACGGTTTCCTCAACGGGAAGCTCGATGGCCACCTCAGCATTGTCAACGGTCGCCTCGGCAACCTCTTCAGCCTCTTCGGCTTCTTCAACGGCCGTTTCTATTTCAACAGTGGGCTCAATAGTCGGCTCAACGGCGGCAGGCTCACTTCCACATGCAGAGGAAATGAGAATAACGGCCGTTATTCCTAAAACAAGCTTATATTTAGTCAAAGATAACATTATCGAATCTCAATCAGTTCAACCTCAAAAATGAGCACAGAATCAGGCGGAATAGAGCCAGAACCAGTTGGCCCGTATCCTAAATCAGACGGAATAACCAACTGCGCCTTATCCCCAACTTGGAGTAAAGCAATACCTTCATCCCAACCAGGGATGACATTCCCTTGACCCAGCACAAACTCAAATGGCTGCCCTCGATCATATGAATTATCAAATGAGAACCCATCTTCAAGCCAGCCACGATAATCAACCACGACCGTTTGTCCAGCCTCCGGTGTTTCACCATCTCCTTCCTCAAGAATTGCCACTTGCAATCCAGAGTCAGTTGTTGTGAACTCCTCTTCATCAACAGACGTTGGTGCCGGTGGAGGGGGCAAGATTTCTAGCAGTTCAAATTCAAACACAAGTGTGGCATTCGGTGGAATAACGGGCGGACTACCCACTTCACCAAGCCCCAGCTCTGGTGGCATGATGAACTGAGACATTTCACCAACCTGCATTTGACCCAACGCTAAATCCCAGCCAGGCATGATCTCTTCTCGCCCAATTGTAATTTGAAGCGGTTGTCCACCTAGATAGGATGTACCAATTGAAGTGCCATCTTCTAGCCACCCAGAGAAGTGGAAGGAGACTGTGCCACCCGATTCTGGCATATCCCCGTCTCCCGCTTGCAAAACCGCAAAGCGAAGGCCGCTGTCCGCCTCCTCAAATTCACCGTCATCTACCGAGGTCGGTGGAGGCAGTGGGGTCGCCGTAGGCGGTGGGGGCACAATACTAACGAGTTCAACCTCAAAAATGAGCGTGGCATTTGGTGGAATAACGTTCCCAGCCCCGGCTTCGCCATAGGCTAACCCTGGGGGAATGGTTAATCTGGCTTTATCGCCAACCTGCATCATGCCGATGCCTTCATCCCAACCGGGAATTACGCTCCCCTGCCCCAATGGGAACTCGATAGGTTCGCCTCGGGTTAAAGAGCTATCAAATTCAGTACCGTCTTCAAGAGTACCCGTATAGTGAACAGCTACAATGTCACCCGGTTGAGGCGTATCGCCATCTCCCGCTTCAAGCTCTTCAAATTGCAAGCCGCTTTCGGTCGTAATAACCGCATCATTACCGCCTGTACTGGGACTACAGGCAGAAAGCAGTAAAAGAACGGCCGTTCCTAGAATCAAAGTTTTAAGTTTCACAATAATCTCCAGATTGTTGTAATTTACAAAAGCCAACCTCTCATTCGTTGAAAAGCTTGCAAATTACCGAGTAAATACTTCGCTACATTAGAAATTTTAAATTTTTCCAAAGGAGAACGATTTAAAAGCCTTGGTAACAAAGTAGCAAATCACAATGTTTGACGCGATCTGTGAATTTATCATTTTTGTGATTTACCAAATTTCGAGCGAGGATTGTACAAGAGGTTAGAGGTTGGTGCGATGGGAGTCCGGTTTACTCATGGAAAATTAGGATCAAATAAAACTTAATCCAAAGGGATTGTCATATTTTTTCTAACATTTTGCTGAATTGGGTGGACTGACAGCGGCAGGCCTTGCTTAGGACGAAGCGTCACGGCCGATTCTGTCATAACGGGTTCAACAAAACCAAACTCAAAGCGGGGAATTAGCGTAGCCAAGATGAGCTGGGCTTCCATAATAGCTAAATTGTTCCCAATACATTGACGAGGGCCACCCCCAAAAGGAATGTAAGCGTAACGAGGTTGGTGAACCATCTCTTCCGTAGCAAAACGTTCTGGCCAAAAGCGGTCCGGATCTTCCCAATACTGTGGATGTTTATGCATCAGGGCTGGGCTTATAAAAACCATATCGTTGTCGGCAAGATCATAACCACCAATTTCATCTGCTTCGTAGGGAGAGCGATAGATTAGCCAAAACGGAGGATAAAATCGCAGCACCTCGTCAATCACGTGGCGCGTATAGGTTAATTTAGAAAGATCGGCCGTGGTCGGTTTACGGCCGTTGCAAACAAGGGCCGCTTCATCTCGCAGCTTTTGCGTCACGTCGGGATGTTGAGCGAGTAGATAGAAGGTCCAGGCCAGTAATACAGCCGTTGTTTCATGCCCCGCCAAGAAGATCGTCATCACCTCATCGCGCACCTGCTGATCGGGCATGCGTTCACCCGTGTCAACATCAACCGCTTCCAGCAACATGGATAGCACATCATCCTGCGGGGCATCGATTTGACGCTTACCGTTGATAAACTGGTAAACGGTGTGGTCAAGTAGTTCTAAAGAGCGTAAGTATCGGCGATTAGAAGCGGATGGCCACCAGGTAGGGGTTTGCACCATCGCCCATGAGCGCGCGTTAAACGTGTGCAGAATATTTGTCCACGCCTGCCCAATTTCGTCAGCTCGATTCCCGACATCAGCCCCAAACATCGTTTTAACATTGATGTTGAGGGTTAGGTTCATCATTTCAGCGTGGATATCGCGAGAAACGGCCGTTTTCCCCCACCTGTCTACCACACTCATCGCTTCATTAACAATCACATCCCCCAATTTTTCAATCTGCCGGCGATGAAATGAAGGAGCCATTAACCGTCGCTGCTGACGCCAAAAATCACCCTCATTGGTGGCTAACCCCTTCCCTAGCACCTGCTTCACAATTTTAACTGTGCTGCTCTTTTTATAATTTTTGTTGTTATCCTGTAGGACATATTTAATGAGCGTTGGATCATTAATCAGCAGGGCATGTCGATTCCCAAAATCAAGCGAAACGATATCACCAAATTCTTGGGTCACGTCCTGAAAAAAACTCAGCGGATCACGCCACATCTTATGCAAAATACCAATCATGGGCAGCCCCTTCGGGCCAGGGGGCAAATGTTTCGGCACTGTTTTCTCCTTTACTCTTGAGATAAGTATTAAGTCTCGGCGGCTAACTGTCAAGGCAATAGGTAAACAACCCAGGGTTATTTATTGTTTGAAAAAGTGCACAAAGATAGAACGCTGATTCCGCCGGTTACGCAGATTATTTATCCGTGTCAGCTATGTCATCCGTATCATCCGCGTTCTATTTGCAGAATAACCATGACATTTTGGTGATTTTTACCTTTACTGAAAAACTCTGCTTTCACCACGACACATCTTGCCCCTGCGCCATCGCTTTGGTAGAATGCCCAACACAGTGCGGGATAGTTTAATGGCAGAACCGGCGGCTCTGAACCGTATAGTCTAGGTTCGAATCCTAGTCCCGCAGCTATTCCAGAGAAAAAGAATAGTTTTTTGCTTTTGTCGCTTGGTAGACAAGGCGGCAAATCCGATCTATACGTTACCCCTGTACCGCTTGAGACCTGTTCAAAAGTAGAACAGGCGGTTACTTTCTAGTATAGATTTCCATTAAACTATTTAGTTGTTAATGAGCAAGAAGCCTGCGTTTGCAGACTTTTTGATTATTTATGTCCAGATGTTCTCATCTTTGGTCGGAGCAGAACATTTGGCTTGTAAAGCGACTACGATAGGAGGCGATCCCCGTAGTCGTTTTCATTTACCCACAAAATTCTATTAGGCGGAGCGCGTTTTACCCTCCGCTTCATTTTTTATGATCGGGCCATAGGTTTTTTTGATTGCATATTCTATTAACCAGGTGCGATCGCGATCATAGAATAAACTATCCTCTTTTTTTGCGACTTTTTTCAACTTTTCAATTAAATCTTCATCAAGTCGCAGTGTTATCATCTTTTTTGCCAATGTATTCATTAAACGCCTCCAAAGTATGTGGGTGATTACATTCTACACACAAACAATGACAAGTCAAGACATGTATATACACTACCGGCAATTTTATTACATTTTTTACAGTGGATGATCTGCGACTCTTAGTGCTCTAGTTTTGTAATTGATAAACTTATCTGACCATCATGTGAAGTAGGCTTGATTGTTTAGGTACAAACATTCATTGAACGCACTTAATATGTGGGCAGTAATCAAAATCCTTAAAAATTTTGAAATTCAGTTATAGCTCTATTTTGGGCTTGACGAATAAATTTCAAGGATCGAGGACGCACTTTCGGTCTAATTCCTAAAAGCCTCTCAGCTTTTACTTTGTCGGAAAATTTAATTACCGCTTTTTTTGAATTAAATATTTTTAAATTATGCATCAAATTTGTAAAAAGATTTAGCAAGAGATTATCCGTGAAAATCACGTCTTCAATTGTTATCTGCTCAAGTTTCCCCTCATGTACTAAATCATTCCTTTTCCTATAAACCTCGCGAATTCGGGTCTCGAAAGCATCTAAATCCCAGAACCCTATCCATCCTAAGAATGCCTCCAGTCTCTCAGGAAGAATCTCTAATAGCTTAGAACCGTTAGCAGTTAACAGCAATTCTAACGCTATCATATTCCATAGAAAGCTTTGACTTACAACAGGTGAGCCTAGGCTTTGCCCAACAAGAATTGCGGCCCTCTCTAATTCTTTCCTCCAACTTTCTTCAACTATTTCGTGTTCCTTATTTAACACCTTCAATAGTCGATAAAAAAAGAAATCTTTCTGCCAATTTTGCCAATTCTTATTCAATTCCAGATTTTCATAGTTACCATAAAGCTTACTCCTGCCCTGTAAACGATTTATTCCCCCCTCACTCTCTATCAAAAGCCAAGTTTGCTTATCGATTTTGGGATTTAATATAATTGATGGGTTTGCAACAAAACTCCTAGCTGTATAGCCAAGTTGGGACAATGACAAAATTGCAAGTTCATTTTCAATTGTTTTCAAACATTTTTCTTCAACATCTTCGAGCCTTCCGTTTTGAAACATTATTGCAACAGTTTGAGCAGAGTTCAGCACATCTTTTTCCATGATATGCATGTCAGAGAATCTTTTTGGCATTTTGAGCCTTTTGCGAATCCGAGGAAGTTTCTCTTTGTTTATAAACAAGACACGATTAACTCTAAACTCTCCATTTACAGAATTTGTTATTAAAACATTCGAAACAGGCGTTGCAAATATCCATTGACCATGTTCATTCATGATTCTTTTGCGCTCAGATATGCTGAGGGTGTTTCCCGAAGCCATTAATAACTCCTTGAGCATTTATATTTTCAGAATAAGGAATTTATTACTTAATTGGTAATTTCTAAAATTACTTCCAATAGTTTTCAACTAACTATAAGTAAATAATTTGAATAAGTAAATTAACGAGAGATCAGCATGCTTACCGATTTGTTATTTAAAGCCACCTTTGTGTATTGACATGTAT
>JBCCFD010000211.1:0-12815 GCA_039029915.1 Chloroflexota bacterium | reverse complement strand
CAACTCTCAATTGGCTCCAGCGCTATGTCTAACTCCATCGCTGAAATGGAAAATTTAGAAGCGTTTATCGTGACTGGGTCTAACACCACAGAGACACACCCTGTCATCTCAAACTTCCTCAAAAAAGCAATTCGTAAAAATAACGCCAAGCTGATTGTCGTTGATCCGCGCCGCATTGAAATGACTGATTTCTCGACCGTTTGGCTCCAGCAAAATCCAGGCACCGACGTTGCCGTCTTCCAAGCGATGGCTCACGTGGTTGTTAAAGAACAGCTGTACGACGAAGATTTCATCAAGAATCGCACTGAAGGATTTAGTGAATATCTTGAATCCTTAGAATCCTACACCCCCGAGTGGGCTGAAGAAGTTTCTGGCGTTCCAGCTGCAGATATTCGCAAAGCGGCACGCATTTATGCCAAGGCGGAACGTGCATCGATTTATTGGGGTATGGGCATCAGCCAAAGTACCCACGGCACCGATAACACCCTCTCGCTCGTCAATTTAGCCATGATGTGCGGTCACGTTGGCAAAGCAGGTACCGGTTTGAACCCCCTGCGCGGTCAAAACAACGTACAGGGCTGTTCGGATGCAGGTGGGTTACCTAACGTTTACACTGCTTACCAAAACGTCTCCGATCCAGATACAAATGAGAAGTTTGAAACAGCTTGGGGTGTTAACCTCAATATGAAAGCTGGCTTGACGGCCACCGAAATGGTCACCGGTGCAGATATTGGCACGGTAAAAGGCATGTTTGTCTTGGGCGAAAATCCAATGATGTCTGAACCCAATCAGAAACATACCCGTCACTCGCTTGAAAAACTTGAATTCATTGTGTGTCAAGACATCTTTATCAATGAAACAGGTGAAATGGCAGATGTCATCTTACCAGCCACCAGCTTTGCTGAAAAAGATGGCACCTTTACCAATACAGACCGCCGTATCCAACGCGTTCGCAAAGCGGTAGAGCCGGTAGGCAACTCCCGCGCCGATTGGGACATTTTGAGTGATTTAGGCCGCCGCATTGAGCAACGGCTCGATAAACATCTAGCCAATGGGTACAACTTTGAATATGACAGTGCTGAAGACGTTTGGGAAGAGATGCGCGCCGTGACGCCGGACTTTTGGGGTATCACCTATGACCGCATCGCTAGAGAAGGTGGCGTTCACTGGCCTTGCCCAAGTGAAGACCATCCCGGCACGCCGTTCCTGTTTTCAGACGGCTTCCCGCGCGGACGCGGCAAGTTCTGGGAAATTGAGTACGGCACTGAATCTGAACAGCCAAACGAAGAGTTCCCCTTTAATTTATCGACGGGACGCGTTCTATACCACTGGTCTGGCAGCACGATGACGGGGCGCTCTAGCTTAGAAGATGTCTATCCTGAAGCGGTTTGTGAAGTGCATCCAAATGATGCGGAAAAGCTGGGCTTAACAACTGGCGACTGGGTCGCTGTTAGCTCAGCCCGCGGTACGGTGAAAGTGCGCGTCATGATTACGGGTCGGTCACCGGTGAACACGATTTTTATTCCGTTCCACTTTGCGGAAGCCTGTGCTAATGTGCTGACTCTGGATAAGGTTGACGGCCGGGCTAAGATTCCAGATTATAAGAATACGGCCGTTAAAATCGAAAAAACCACCGCTCCCGAAGGCTGGGATGAAGGGTACGAACTCCCCCTCGACCAGCGTGGCGCAATTAAGGACCCAGTTCAAATACATTAAAATAGATGATTTAGAGATTAGGGGTTAGTTGATTGGTTGATTGATTATTAATCCCTAATCCCCAATCCCTGTTCCCTAATTCCCAACTTTCGTCAGATAATCATAGACAAATCGCCTTGTAAACGATAGCTTTATTTGCTATCGTTTTTTTATTCAATCATCTATTATTTTTCGTGAGGCGTACAGTGACATTGAACCATACTCGTTTTTATCCATTTTTCCTGCTTTTAATAACAAGCGTCTTAATCGGCACCATCGCTTGCAACAGCGGCGCACTGCCGGAGCCATCTCCCATCCCCCCACCGCCAAATTTAGATGAAATCACACCCATTGCGGCCGAAGCGGATGGTGAAGAAGCCGCTATAGATCAAGACCCTTTACCAGAATCCGAAGACCCAACAGCTGAAGCGGATGAAGACGGTGCGACCCCCATTGCTGAAGAAGAGGCAACGGTCACGCCAGAACCAACACCAACCTTAGCACCAACGGCCGTTCCTCAAACGGATCCCCCCATCCAAAGCGTCAACTCAACCGGATTACCGCCAACATCACGCGATCTGGTGTTTATTGGAGATGGTGCCTTAAAGCTATGGACACACCAAAACTTACAGCTGGTTGACCTATATCCCAGCGGCACGCCAGCTGAAGGCGAAGCCAGAGACAGCATCTTTACCCAATTTACGGGCGATATCACTCACTTTGACGTCAGTGCGGATGGCAATCGGATTGCGGCAGCCCGCATTACACGGACAGAAACTCTAACAAGAACCCTCGAAGGCTCAGATTCTGTGCTTACCCAAAAATATCATGAGCATGAAATTCTGTTTTTGGATGTCGTCAGTAAAGAAACTTGGGTGCTGGCTCAAAATGTTACGGATCTACAAACGGTACAAGTTTCGCCAAACCAGCAAACAGTGGCTTTCATCGGCTCGGGTCTTGAGCCCATTGCGAACCCAGAAATCTCCGAAGACCCAGTCCAGCTAAATGTTTACACCGTATTGACGCCTGACAAAGGCAATTTGAGACAGATTGGCAGCTGTACGGCGTTCTGCAATACACTCCTGTGGCACAGTAACAGCGAGCTATTCTTCTACACCGATGGCACGGCAATGTGGCTGTACAATTTGAGCGCATCTGCGCCTGAAAAGCTTTTGGACAATCGTCTTGATGCTGGCTTAGATACCATCGTTCATACCCCGAGCTCGTTGGCTAGCAACGGCCGTTACCTGCTCATTACCCAAAGTGATCAATCAGGCAGTCGCAAAGCGATTTACGACATCCCGACGGGCCAAATCATCCCGATACCAGATACGTTTGTGTCCATCCAGCCGGAGCCGTTTCCACCGCTTGTTTCATGGATGCCAGACACGCGCCTACTCGTGACAAAAAACGATATACAGGGCCAAAATTGGCAGACCACCTTAGAGCTTTATAGAGTTTCTGTAGATGAGGGCATTGTCAACCGTGAAGAGGTCACCCAGCCTGACGTTGTAGCGGCTGGAACAGGCACAATCCATTTGGAAAACGGCCGTTTTGCTTACGCACTCATCAATCAGAACAGTGCCCAAATTAGTGGCCTTTATATTCAAACCTCATTTAGCGAACCAACCGAGAAAAACACGGGCATGATTCCTGGCTTTGTTGCCCCAACCGTCGTTTGGTCTCCAGCAGGTGATGGGGCCATCTTTGTTCAAAATGGCATCACCTTCTTTGGCAACGGTGGTGGCCCCATCAACATGTCACCTTTGTTTGGGCAGTTTACGCATGGGTTTGAATGGTTACCCGCCACAAATGTTGATCGGTAAATTTAGCAAAGCAAAATGCATAATTGGGTCACTGTGGGTGCCCATACCCTAGATGGGTTTACTCTTTGAGCTCGGACCCATCTAGGGATCAATACACACCATGGGTTGTATGGAGTGAGCGATATTCAAAGAGTTGCTTCCCTTGCTACCAACCTTTACTCCGCAATCTCATCAATAAACGACACTATCTGTTGAATAAACGCGTCTTGATGCTCGCCGGTTAACAAACCGGTGCCATGGGCGCTGCCTGAGTAAAACAGCATGGCCTTGGGTTCAGAAGCAGCTTCAAACATCATCTCGCTATCTGGTGTGGTGCCAAACATATCCCTCTCTGAATTAAGAAAAAGCTTGGAAGACGAGATCGTTTGCAAATCGTCAGCTGTAATTTCTAAACCAGCTAATATCATTGGTGAGCTAATAACAATTAAACCCACGGGCTGCTCTTCAACCGCCACTTTTACGCTTGCTGATCCCCCAACACTTGCCCCAACCAATACAATCTCGGTAATCTCCTCACTGCGCATAAAAGCGATTGCAGCGCGTAAATCCTCCATTTTTTGAGCACGCTCCTCAGCGGAGCGGCCTAGCGTGCGATAGTTATAAGTCAAAGCCGTATACCCATTTTCTTGAACAGCCTCGGGAAGCCCCTGCCATGCTGTTTCATCCCCTTGATTCATATTCGAGAAAATAATTCCCGTAGAACCAGCGCCGTATAATGTGCCGCTCAGCGTTTCGCCATCTGCTGCTGAAAACATGACGGCACGAGGTTCACTAGCCGTCTGTACGGGCATCTCAGTTGGTAAAGTAGCTGGCTCAGTCGCATCGTCGATTGGCGATACGGCCGTTTCAGTCTCTACTGATTGCTCTGGTGCTGATTGGCAGGCGGTCAAACTCACGCCCATAAATGCTGCCAAAAAGAGGAACGCTTTTAGAATTTTTGCTTTAGACATTGTTAATTCTCCTTAATTCTTGATCACCCCTCTCTATTTTATGGAACGATAGCCTAATCCATACATAAATAGACCGTCGAATCACGCACGATTTGACCAACAGATTTATCTGTCAAGTCACGCATAAAAATATTTAGACTGCTTCAATTAGGGGTTTAGGGATAAAGCAAGAATAAAAGCTGTTTGGGGCAAATTTGTTTTCAAACAATTCTAAATTAAGCGCGTCAAATTACAAGCTTGTAACCTCCTCTTTCTGACTTGTAATCCGATCACAATCACAATGAAATGAGTCTAGGTCATGATGATTGGCGTAGGGTTACTGACTTTGTGTCCAAAGTTCCAACGACTCCTACGAGTTAAAAGTTTCGACTTTTAAGGGTTTGCGCGACCTGAGCCTGTCGGGCTGCCATTCGATAGGCTCAGTGACCGTGTTCAGGAACTTAAAGAACGCAATTGGCAAGTTTGCCCGCTGTTTGTGCCAGCCTTGCTTTTGAAGAGATGGAGTCTTTATTCATGCGACGACTATTTTTTATTTTGGGTGGCCTTCTGTTTCTGGTCACTGTTTTAACAGCAGGTTATTTTGGGTATCAAAGCAACCAGCCCAATGAATCTACCCAAATTCAAAAGCCGATTACGGTCTCTGTCACAGAAGGAGATGTGTCCCAAACGGTAACGGCTCCCGGTCAGCTTGTGGGCATCAATGAAGCAATGGTTGGTGTAGACATCAACGGCCGTATCATTGAACTCAATGTCCGTCCGGGTAGCGTTGTCAAAGCGGGGGACATTATGGCTCAGCTTGACTCCCAACCATACGAAGATGCGCTTTTAGCGGCACAATTAGCGCTTTCCCAAGCAACGGCCGTTTACAATCAAAGTATTGCCGAAGCCAGCTTGGCAATAGAAGCGGGGGAAGCTCAGGTCGCCAGCGTTCAAGCCCAGTATCCATCATTAACAGCGGCTGAAATTAGCATTCAATCTGCCCAAGAGGCAGAGGCATTTGCCGCCTACGAATATCAAAAAGCGCAGGATCGCCATTGGGAGCCACCAGAAGTCGTTGAAGCATATCGGCAAGAGTGGGTGGCAGCGCAACGCGCCGTGACCATTGCCGAAGCCAACTATCGGCAATTGCTTAACCAGCAGTGGGCAATCTCCCAACAGGCCGACTCGCTTGCTAAAGGGGTTGAACAATCAGCCATTAATGCCCAGTTTTTAGCGGATGGCGGTGTTGATCCCCAACTGGCCTTAGCGGTGGAAGCCGCAGAAGCCGCGCTTGAAAAAACGGTGATTACTGCCCCGTTTGACGGGGTCGTGCTTGATGTCTTTGTGCGGTCAGGGGAGCAGCTGTTTGCCGGCTCAAACCTACTACTGCTAACTGACCCCAATGCCGGTGAGGTTCGCACCACCATTATCGAAGAAGACCTCTCTTTTGTGGCTATTGGTCAGCCCGTAGAAATTTACTTTGATGCCCGCCCCGATGTGGTTGTTAATGGCTTTGTCTCTCGAGTTGTGCCTCAGCGCGTTGTGGGTGAACCGCGGCCGCTTTATCACGTCTACCTAACGCTTAATGATCCATTACCGGAATCTGTTTATCCAGGCATGACGGCCGACGCCTCTTTGCTTATTGAGAAAGCCAGCGGTGTCTTGCGCCTGCCTCGCGCTTTAGTTGCCGCTCGTTCAGACGGTACCGCGACCGTTGAGGTTTGGCGCAATGGCGTCATCTCTGAACAGCAAATCTCTGTGGGTTTACGCGGTGACGTCTTCATTGTGGTGCTCGATGGCTTAAGTGAAGGTGAGGAGGTTGTCGGTGAATAATAACCCTGAATTAATCACGCCTCCACTTATTCAAGTTAAGTCGCTATCTAAACAGTATCAAATGGGGAACGACATTGTTCATGCCCTACGAGCGGTCTCATTTGCGGTCACAAGCGGCCAGTTTATTGCGCTTATGGGGCCATCAGGCAGCGGTAAATCAACGTTGATGCACCAGCTGGGCTGCTTAGACACCCCGACAAACGGCCGTTATTTGTTAAACGGCCGTGATGTAGGTCAGCTGTCGCGTCGAGCCAGAGCCACCGTCCGCAATCAAAATCTGGGATTTGTCTTTCAATCATTTAATTTGTTACCCCGACTGAGTACGCTAGAAAACGTTATGCTCCCCTTGCTCTACAGCAAAGGCACCCCCAGTAAAAACAGCGCCAGTGAAAAAGAGATGGCCCAAGCTGCCCTAGAGCACGTAGGGCTAGCTGAACGAGTTCAGCACAAACCGACTGAGCTTTCAGGTGGGCAACGACAGCGGGTTGCGATTGCGCGTGCTCTGGTGACCGATCCAGCCCTCATTTTAGCGGATGAGCCAACGGGTAATTTAGACAGCCATACGGGGAATGAAATTCTAGCGCTGTTGACAACGCTAAATCAAAACGGCCGCACGATTATTCTTGTCACCCACGATGCGCAGGTCGCCAAACGAGCTGGCACCATCTTGCACATGCAGGATGGGGAAATTGTCCGTCAAAGTCATGGGGAAGCGTCATCATGACCCCTTTCAAAACTGTACAAACGGCCGTTACCGGCATCAGCAGCAATATTTTGCGGGCTGTGCTAACCACCTTAGGCATCGTGATTGGCGTTGCCTCTGTCATTAGCATGCTGGCTTTAGGCAATGGCGCTCGGGCAGCGGTGGAAGCAAACTTTCGCAATCTTGGGGCCGATATGGTGCAAATTAGCGTGAAGGAACGACTGGAGCAAGGGGATTTTGTGCCGGTTGGGGACCCGCTCTCGTATGAAGATGGGCTTCACATGCCGCAAACGGTGCCCATGGTCAGTCGGGTTATTATGTCAATTAGTGGTCAAGGAAAAATCAGGCGCGACTTTCAAGTTATTGATATGCAAATTGCGGGCACAACCTTTGACGGCTTAGAAACGGTCGCTGCGCAAGGAGATGTACAGCCTGTTGATTGGCCAAATGACCAATCATTGAACACAGAGGCGTTTATTGCAAACGGCCGTTTCTTCACCCCAGCCGAGGTGCTGTCAAATGCGGATGTTTGTGTGTTGGGCAAAAAAACGGCCGAATCACTGTTCGGGGGGGACAACCCACTTGAAGAGATTGTTTGGGTAAACCGCCAAAAATGTTTGGTGATTGGCGTCTTAACTGAGCTAGAAGTGACCAACCCAGCCCTGCGCAATCAGGCAAGGCCCAATGAGTCATTTTACATGCCCATTAGTACAGCGATTGGCAATCTATTTGATGAGCAACCTTCGGTCACGATTGTGGCTCGCGTCACTGACGAAAGTCAAATGTCTGCAGCCCGCCAGCAAATTGTGGAGTACCTGCGCCAACGACACGACGTTCAAAAAGACGACATTGGCGAGTGGGAAGATGATTTTGAAATGACGACTCGCCAAGACATCTTAGGCGCTCAGCAGCAGGCCGCGCGGACGTTTGCTTTTTTGCTGGCAGCAATGGCCACTGTGTCTCTTGTCGTCGGGGGCATCGGCATTATGAATGTGATGTTAGTTAGCGTCACTGAGCGAACGCGAGAAATAGGGGTTCGTTTGGCCGTGGGGGCACAGCCTCGGGATATCGTCAATCAATTTCTGCTGGAAGCGATCTTGATTAGTGGCTTAGGGGGCGTGCTGGGCATTGCCCTGGGCGTTTTAAGCATCCCGTTTGTCGCCAATTTGAATCAAGGGGTAGCGCTACTAGCTCCAGACAGTATTCCTTTGGCCTTTGGCGTCTCTTTAATAATTGGTCTGCTGTTTGGGCTGTATCCAGCAATCCGCGCATCGCGCCTCGATCCAATTGAGGCGTTGCGCTACGAGTAAAAGTCGAGGGGTTACGTACCCTTCGACAGGCTCAGGGTGCGTAACTCCTAAAATATAGATACAAAGGAAGGTTAAAAATGAATCGAAAAGTTTTGTACATTATGGCTGGTCTTGCCCTATTGATCGTTGTGGGAGCGGGCGCATTTACGGCCGTTCAGCTCTTATCCGCTCAAAATGGTACGCAGGACTTGCCAGCGGGAGCTATGGTTTTTGAAGATGTTACCGATGATGGATCGGGTCCCGTAACGGTAAGAACCATTATTTTGCCCTCAGAAGATTTACCCAATCGACCCGCTGTGACAGGGGGCGTCCTTGTTCGAGAAGAGGACAACAGCTATTTTGTCGGTACAGGGTCAATTTCGGTCAGTGTTAATGTGGTGAATGGGGAAACCAGCACCTCTGTGGAGCACAGCGGGCCTGAAATCGAAGTGGTAGCCAATCGGGATACGCAGTTTTATCGTGATATCACCGAAGTTGAATTCACGGCTTCAGAATCAAAAGAACAGACGCTAGAGCAGGAAATAACGGCCGTTTCCCAGCCTGAGCTCATGCCTGAGGGCGCCAATATCCAGGTGTGGGGTGAACAGCGCGGTGACCGCGTCATTGCTGAGATCATTGTTTTTTCGGAACCTCAATAGAGCGACATTGAGTCGGCGTACGGGATGCTGTGCGCCGACTCAATATTCTTGGAACATCCCTTTATTATAATTTGCAGTTTCTTGATGCCTGAGCTACATTTTTCCAATGAGCAAAAGTTGCTGCGCACCCTCACGAGACAATCAATCCTCTAATCCTCTAATCCACCAATCCACCAATCCACCAATCCACCAATCTCCCGATCGCCAAAATATGATTCAGCTCCAAGGTGGTGAATTTCTCATGGGCAGTCAAGATAAATCTTTTCCATCCGATGGAGAAGGACCAGTTCGGAGAATTAAGGTTAACCCATTCTGGATTGATGCGTATACGGTTACCAATGCCGAGTTTGCCAAGTTTATAGCGGCGACAGGCTACCAAACAGAGGCAGAAAAGTTTGGCTGGTCTTATGTCTTTTACCTATTTCTGCCAGAAGATCATCCTCCCACCCGAGCCGTCCAGTCAGCACCTTGGTGGCGGCAGGTTTTTGGGGCAACGTGGCAGCATCCCGAAGGGCCACACTCTAATTTAGACAAGCGGGACGAGCATCCCGTCGTGCATGTCTCTTGGAACGATGCCAACGCCTATGCGAACTGGGTTGGCAAACGGCTTCCGACTGAAGCGGAGTGGGAGTTTGCCGCCCGTGGTGGTCTTAGCCAAGCTCGTTACCCTTGGGGTGACACGCTCACGCCAAAAGGCAAGCACATGTGCAATATTTGGCAGGGCAAGTTTCCTGAAAAAAACAGCCAGTCTGATGGCTTTATAGGGACGGCTCCCGCGAAAAGCTTTAAACCAAACAAGTTTGGTCTTTACAATGTCTCAGGTAACGTGTGGGAATGGTGCTCCGACTGGTTCAATCCGACCTATCATGTTCAAGGCCCCAAAGACAACCCGACAGGCCCTCCCATGGGGGAAGGCAAGGTCATGAAAGGAGGGTCTTATCTCTGCCATCGCTCCTACTGCAATCGGTACCGCATGGGTGCCCGAACGTCGAATACTCCCGATAGCTCAACGGGGCATATGGGGTTTAGGCTGGTTATGAGTGAGTAGTGAAAAGTAAAGAGTGGCAAAGTAGCCGGGTTCCAAAGTAAGCAGATATAAATCCTCTCCTCAAATGCCTCCCTCTAACTCTGCACTCTCGCTCATGGGCATGAGCCAAAGGCGAACTCTTCTCTCGTCTCTCATCTCCGTTCTTACCGATGTTTCCAAACGGGTGTCCGCTTATCGAGAAACGCTTGCACACCATCTAGGGCGTCCTCAGCCATCATGTTGCAGGCCATAACCGTGCTGGCATATTCATACGCTTGAGCCAGCCCCATTTCATCTTGCTTATAAAACATCTCTTTCCCCATGCGCACAGCCACGGCCGATTTTGCCATAATAGAATCAACAAAATTTTGCACGGCCGTATCTAACTCCGCTTCCGGCACGGCTTTGTTAATTAGACCCTCAGAAGCGGCCGTTTCAGCATCCATAAACTCCCCCGTCAACAGCATCTCCATCGCCTTCTTGCGCGACACGTTACGACCCACCGCCACGGCCGGGGTTGAGCAAAATAAACCAAACCGAATTCCCGACGTGGCAAACTGAGCCGAATCAGCCGCCACCGCCAAATCGCAGGCTGCCACCAGCTGGCATCCCGCCGCCGTTGCCAACCCCTGCACCCGAGCAATCACCGGTTGAGGCAGCTGATTAATGCGCATCATCATTGAGCTACACAGCGAAAAGAGGTCATTATAATATGCCTCACTTGGTTCAGCGCGCATCTGTTTCAGGTCATGACCCGCGCAAAACGCCTTGCCCTTTGCGCCCAAAACAACAACGCGAATCGACTCATCTGTGGCAATGGCATCCAGCGCTTCATTCAAGCTATGGAGCACTTCCTCCGACATCGCATTGTACTGTTTGGGGCGGTTCAACCACAGGTGTGCAACACCCTCTTTATCTTCTCGTAAAACAACTGCTTGGGGGACTGTTTCCATAGGGCTTTCCTCTCAAAAACTCAATGTTTTATTGCATAAGAAATTTCAATACTTTGTTACATAAGTTCCTTTAATAATGTCATGTCGAGCGGATCAAGCCAACTAACACAACAATCAATTAGAGAGTCGAGACATCTCTCCAAAAGACTATTAAGTAGAGTTCACTTCTCTAACGACGAGATGTCTCGACTCAGCTTATGACCGAGACTGCTTTTATTTAGCCCCGCTCGACAGGACACAAAAGTAAAGTTTATTTTTGTAACAATGTATTTAAATTATTCCAGAGTAGACGTATTTAAAACCTTTGGTAGCCAAGTGCTGCATCGCAAACAAAAACAATACCGAGCATGAAGCATCTTAGAGTTTCACAGAGGAAATCGAAGATGCTCTGTCTCTTTGCCTCACTCCGATTTTATCAATTTCTTGAAACTGACTGCGCCTGTTCGCGCAATTTAAACTTCTGCGTTTTGCCAGTTGATGTTTTTGGCAACTCACCAAACACAACATATTTGGGCACTTTGAAATGGGCGATTTCATCACGCAAAAATTGAATGAGGTCCGCTTCAGTAACCGGGTCAGCCCCCGCTTTGAGCTGGACAAAGGCGCAGGGGGTTTCGCCCCATTTTTCATCAGCTTTAGCCACCACGGCTGCATCCATCACGGCAGGATGCTTAAAAAGGGCATTTTCAACTTCGATTGATGAGATGTTTTCACCCCCCGAAATAATGATATCCTTGGAGCGGTCTTTTAGCTCAATGTAGCCATCTGGATGCTTAACCGCCAAATCGCCACTGTGGAACCAGCCGCCAGCAAACGCCTCTTCCGAAGCGGCTGGATTTTTAAGATACCCTTTCATGACAATATTACCCCGCATCATGACCTCACCCATCGAACGGCCGTTTGCCTCGACAGGCGCCATCGTTTCCGGATCAAGCACATCCACCGCCTCAAGCATGTGATAAGTCACACCTTGGCGCGCTTTTTTATCCGCCTGCTCAGCTTGAGATAGCGATGCCCACTCCGTTTGCCATTCGCAGACGACTGCTGGACCATACGTCTCGGTCAAACCATAAACGTGCGTAATGTCAAACCCATTCTCAGCCATCGCTGCTAAAACAGAGGCAGGGGGCGGCGCACCAGCCACGAGTCCTTTCACCGGATGCTTTTTCAGAGCCCGAAGCGCCGCCGGGGCTGTAGCCATCATCTGATGGACAATTGGGGCACCGCAGTAGTGCGTCACCGTTTCGGAAGCAATCAAGTTATAAATTTGGGTCACATCTACCGCCCGCAGACACACATTTGTGCCCGTCTTGGCCGCTAATGTCCACGGAAAACACCAACCATTGCAGTGAAACATCGGTAATGTCCACAAATAAGTGGGGTGTTTTGGCAAATCCCAAACCAACGCGTTGCTCGTAGCGTTCAAATAAGCCCCGCGATGATGGTAAACCACCCCTTTAGGATTTCCGGTTGTACCAGACGTGTAGTTGAGGGAAATCGCCTGCCATTCATCCTCAGGCAGCTGCCAAGCAAAATTTTCGTCTCCCTCATCAAGCAAGTCGGTATAGCTCTTTTCGCCCAGCAGCTCTCCGCCCACGGCCAGCGGATCGTCAATATCGATGACATACGGCCGTTTTTCCACCATGCTTAAGGCGTCCGAAATGACTGGCGACACTTGCCGATCGGTAAACAGCACCTTGGTTTCGGCATGGGCCATCATAAAGGCAATCGTTTTGGCATCAAGCCGGGTGTTTATCGCATGCAGAACCGCCCCAATCATGGGCACCGCAAAGTGCAGCTCAAAGGTTTCTGGCGTATTGAATCCCATGACCGACACGGTATCTCCTAAACAAACACCATGTGCAGATAAAACAGAAGCGATTTTGCGAACACGGCCGTAT
>JBCCFD010000210.1:0-12854 GCA_039029915.1 Chloroflexota bacterium | reverse complement strand
TTCAGCGCTTGATATGGCTCATCAAAAGGGCATCATACATCGTGATTTAAAACCGGCTAACATTCTTTTTGATGAATATGGCAAAGCGTATCTCTCTGATTTTGGGATTGCGAAGGTTTTGGAATCGACTCAAAATCTGACACAAACTGAGGCCGTTTTAGGCACCTGGCCGTATATGGGACCTGAATGTTTTCAGGGTGGGCAAAAAATTGATCACCGCACCGATATTTATGCGCTGGGGGTTATCCTTTTTGAGATGCTGACGGGCACACGGCCGTTTAAAGCAGACACACCGGCTCAATGGGTGGGGGCGCATCTTAATACTCAAGTGCCATACATTCACGAAGTCCATTTTGGGCTACCGAGAGGGTGTGAAGTGGTGGTTGAAAAATCATTAGCTAAGCAGCCCGAGTTACGGTATTCATCTGCGAAGGAGATGGCAGATGCCCTCGATCAGCTGTCTAAATCACCACCAACCGTCTCCTATGATGAAGCGCCAGAGCGAGACACGGCCGTTCCCCCGCCTCCCATCATCAAACTCCCCCATGAATCACCTGTGCCGCCCGATGAAGAGACCGTATCAACTGAGCAATCGATCATTCCAGATCCACCTGTGCATCAAGAAGCGCCTCAGCCAGAGAAGCGCGGCATCCCGCCTATTCTTTTATGGGGTGGCGGGCTGGCTTTATTCGCGATTTTAATCGTGGGTGGTATTTTGCTTATGAACAGAAGTCGCAATTCAGAGGTGGTAGAGACGTTACCGACAGTTGAAATTCCGGCTCCTGTGGTGGAAACGGCCGTTTCTAACCCGCCCGCAACTGCTATTCCTGCCACCAGTACCGCCTCGCCGGCACCCACCACCGAACCAACCGCCATTGTTTCTGGTGCATTGCCAACGCCTGCCTCTTCACTGCCGCTGGGATTGATTGCCTTTACCTGCTTTATTGATGGCTTTGACGACATTTGTACAGTTGATGCTACCAATGGCACCTATGCTCGATTAACGGCCGTTGAGGCGACCGATTTTTATGCCTCCATCTCCCCCACCGACGGTCAAATCATCATTTCCTCTCGGCGAGACGGTAGCTTTGCCGTCTTTGCCTTTGACCAAAATGGGGAGAATCTGCAGCAGGTTGGGCCAGCCGGTTTAGGGTCATATTTTGCCCCAGCCATCTCGCCCGATGGGACGCAGATCGCCTTCACGCTGGCCGCTAACGACGCTCAGAACATTTGGATTATGAATCGAGATGGCTCGAGTCCGCGCCAGCTCACGCAGATTGATGCCAATAGCGTTGACCCCGTTTGGTCGCCGGATGGCACCCAAATTGCGTTTGCCACTGACAAAGATCAGGTTGACGATGGCTTTACGCACTACATTATCAATGTGGACGGCACAGGTTTACAAAAGGTGGAGGCCGATGTGGCGTTAAAAGGGGGTCGTAGCGATTGGTCGCCAGACGGGCAGTGGCTCACATTTTATGCCGGCCCTCGTGACGATCGAGATATTTATATAACGGCCGTAAACTCCCCCGAAGTGTATCGACTCACAGACGGTGGCCGAAATTTAGCACCTTCATTTTCCAGACAGGGTGATTGGATTACGTTTACCTCTTACCGAGATGGTGATGCCGAAATTTTTATCATGCGGCTCGATGGCTCCGGTGTTCAACAGCTCACCTTCAATACTTATCCCGATTATCAACCCCGCTGGGGGGATAAAAATTAAGTCTGCAAAATTCACTATAAATCTAAGGTAATACGCAGTGCCTGCTCTATTTTTTGAATCGTAGATGATAAAAGCATGCCGCGTTGTTTTATTAGGCGCGATTTTGATATAGCACGAATTTGGCCCCCTAAAACCGTCGAGTCAAAAGTTAAACCACCTTCCCCTTCCGGAATGGACACATTATTTGGATACGGCCGTTTTACGTTTGTTGATTTTGTTAAAGGAACGATAACAATGACGGAACTATTACGATTGATCGCATCACGACTGACGATGACGACGGGACGAACCCCGGCCTGCTCAGAGCCTTCAGCTGGATTTAAGCGAGCGTCATAGACCTCACCCCGGCGCATGACCTTCCCCTTTTTCTAAAGCTTCCCAATCACTCTCCGAAAACCCTTCTGCGATTTTTTCGTTTAGAGTTTGATACGCTTCGTCTTCTGCCATTAAATCAAATTGACGATCGATTTCTTGTCGTTCTAGCTCTTTCACAAACTGTTCTAGAGCAGCAACAATTAAGGCATTTCGATTAGGAACAGTGCCATGCTCAACAAAATGTTGCGTCCTCTTCATTAAATCTTCTGGGATTGCAACGGTTGTCCTGACGGTTTTAAACTGTGATTGATGATTTAGCATATTTATCTCCATCAATTAAAGCATCAATATTGATGTTATTATAGATGTCTTAACTGACCGTGTAAAGCTCAAGATGCTGGGCACCCTATTTTTTACGAGTCGCCTGCTCTATTTCTAAACCAGTCGCATAATCCAGCTGGCGCGGCTCAAAGGGTTCGCCTTCTCGCTGACGCGTCATGCCCGTGTACTCCCAATCGGGCGGCGGCGCATCGGTACGCCACGGCCGTCTTTGCCAGTAGGTCCCTCGAAACGGATCTCGCGTTTCGTTCATCCAGTTTAGCAATTTGTCATGCAACTGGTTGCGCGTTTCAGCATAAGCGGCATCCTGAATCAAGTTTGTCATCTCCTCAGGGTCATTTTCCAAATCATATAGCTCATCTGTCGTGAGCAGGTTGATCACCAGCTTGTAGCGTGCGTCTCGAATACAGCGTATGGGCTGGAAACCACCAAACCCGTCGTGATCGATCTCATACCGACCAAACTCCATAAACACCGCCTCATTAACAGCAACCAGTGGATTTTTGAAAGTGGGTAGCAGGGAACGGCCGTCTAGCCACTTTGGCAGCTCTAGTTCAAACGCATCCATGATGGTTGGTACCAAATCGATATGGGAGATGCACTGTACATTCACCGCATTATTTGGCATTTGATTCGGCCAGCGCACAATCAGCGGAATATTCGTAATCTCTTCATACATGGCCGGTCCTTTCCCAGAGCCCATTAAGCTATGTGACCCCAGCATGTCGCCGTGATCCGACGTGTAAATCACCAGCGCATCAGAAGCGTATTCATTAATGGCCGCCACGACACGGCCGATTTCACTATCAACAAAGCTATTGCACCCTAAAAAGTCTGGCAGTTTCAATTCAAAATTTGATTTATCTTGCGTGTTAAACCCTTTTGACCACACACGATGATGGACTGGCTTATCGCTTAAATCATCGTGCAGGTTTGCCTTGTTGGGAAACAGATAGTCCGCAAAAATCGTGTTGTAAGGGGGTGGGCATAAAAACGGATGATGCGGCTCATCATACGAAACAATCAGCAAGAAATCTTCATCACCGTGCTTAGACAAAAAATCAATGGCCCGATTGCTACACCGATGCCCAAAGGTAAAATCGGCCGTAATCGGGTCATCATTGGTGCGCGGTTGGCGTGAGCGAAGACGTTCTTCCGGGGAAAGTTCTTCCAAATAGCACCGCATGTCATACCAGTAGTCAGCATCCCACCCATCAGGGCATTGGCCAGTCCCAAAATAGTCGCTTCCATCTAGATGCCATTTGCCAACATAGGCGGTGTGAATCCCCTCATTTTGCAAGCGTTGCCCAATCGTTTTAACTTGATCGCCTAACGGCATACTGTTGCCCCAAGCCCCATTGCTGTGGGGGAATAACCCTGTAAACATCGCGGCTCTGGCTGGCCCGCACACGGGAGTGCAGGTATAAGCCTTCTCAAAGCGCATCCCTTCATGGGCCAGACGATCCAAATGTGGTGTTTGCATCTCTTGATTTCCATAGCAACCCACCATATCTTTTCGCTGGGTGTCGGTCATCATCAGTATGATTTTCATGCTTACTCTCCTGAAAATGAGTGTCACGTGTCAGGTAAAAATCCATTAAATCTATTTAGGACTTACGCACCCTGAGCCTGTCGAAGTGACTTTCTTAACCCTTCAACAGGCTCGGGGTGCATAAGTCCTGCTATTTTTATTTATTGGTGCTACCTTGCGGCAGGCTGTCTCTTGAAAAAGAAAAAGCTGGATTTTTTGGTTTTCACATAGTTTAGCAGGTCTACGGACCTGTTTTTTGGAGAATTGAAAAAACTTGGAATAAATTTGCACAAATCGAGGTTTCGTTTGCCATAACTGTTCCGAAGTTTGTAAGTTTTCTTGTTCTACAGCGACTAATATAGAAAATGAGCAGAAAACTATTTCTTTCTTCTCACCAAAATCGTTAACGATAACTACGTCATATCAGGATTTTTAGTGAACCAAGAACAGTTCTTAAACCTCATCGAATCGAATCAGAAGCTCATTTATAAAGTGTGTCATTTGTATGCTGATTCACCGGAGGATGTTGACGACCTCTATCAAGAGATTGTGCTGAATATTTGGCGCTCTGCCGCTAATTTTGAGGAACGGTCTGCCATTGGAACGTGGCTGTATCGAATTGCCCTGAATACCGCGATTACCCAGTTTCGGAAAGCAAAGCGCAAGCAGGAGCGGGAAGTCGATGTTGAATTAACGGCCGTTGTCGACCCAACATCCCATTTCAACGAACAGCATCAAGCCCTATACGGTGCCATCAAGCAGCTCAATAAAGTCGAAAAAGCTATCGTTCTGCTCTACCTAGAGTCAAAAAGCTATCGAGAGATCGGAGAGATTATGGGCATATCAGAAAACTACGTTGGGGTTCAGCTCAATCGGATCAAGAAAAAGCTGCGCCATCTCACGGAGGTACCTTCATGAATTTAGATGAGTTTAAATCAGCTTGGGACACATTCGCAGAATCGAATGATAGACAACAGGAGATAAATCGAATGAAAACAGTACAAATACTTGAACAAACAGCATCCACCCAGCTTTCAAAACAAAAGAGACGATACAAGCTAATGAGTCTGTGGTTTTTAGCCTTGCCCATCGTCTTATTTTTTCTTTTCTACACCATGAGTGACGGGTTTACCGACAGTCAGGATTCGCTCGGCGCTTTGCTGGTTAATCTCGTCCTGCTTTTGCCATTCTTAGCCTTTTTCGGCATGCGTTACCTCTCAACCCAGCGGGTCAGTGAGCTCAAAGATGTAGCGGTGCGTCACTACCTGCCAAAAGTGATTACCTCACTGCAGTCTAATCAAAAAGCAGAATTGATTTTGATAGGTCTTATGATTGGGTTAGCGATCGTGGGGGTCCTGCTCACAATTTTGTTTGAAACGGCCGTTTCACCTTGGCTCATTGGAGGTGCCTTGGCACTCGCTATCGGGCTTGGTTTTAACTCGTGGCGAGCGTTTGAGCTTCAAAAAGGGGAGATAAATGGCTACATCGAGCAGCTAACTGAAATTTCTCAAGCGGATGCAGAATAAGGTGAACCCATAGCAACTAAAGTAGGATCGGAAACGGCCGTTTGTGTATAAACGGCCGTTTCAAATCCTATTAGCCTGATGTGCAGGTTAGTTCATAATTTGCTCTGTTAGGGAAATAGCGCGCCATTTCCCTACGGTAATCGTCAGACTGGAAATTTTAAACCTGCACACATGGCTACTTAACTTCAGGTGTTCCGTTCAACTAATTTGAAGGGATTACAAGCTCATCCCCGATGCGCACCACGTTTGGGTTACTGATATTGTTGGCCTGAATAATGTCGTCCGCAGACACGCCATATTGCCGAGCAATTTGAAGCAAATTCTCCCCCGACTGCACAATATGCGTCTGCTGTTCACTTTCTGACGCGGCTTCACCTTCTTCAGACTCAGCTTCTACAGCTTGCTCGGTTGAGGCATCACCAGCTGCTTCTTCAGAAGAGCCTTCATTTGAAGAAGACGCTTCAGTCGATGAGTCCTCTTCAGTCTCAGATGACATCTCCTCCGAGCCTTCTTCAGTTGTGTTTTCATTCGTTGCTTCACCTGCCTCAATCGACTCATCGACAGCATCCACCGGTTCAACAGTGGCGGGCGGCAAGTTTTCACCTAGGATGGCGGGTACGACGCGGTTGAAGATAAACGGCCGTAATAACGCGACAACAATAATTACCCCCACTAAAATAATGACTAGGATAGAAAATTTTCGCCATTCACCGCGAGGGGTTGTATGCTCATGTGTTGGAACTTCACTCATGATTTTTCTCCTAAATAATAGCTTTAGGCTATGCGCTATGAGCTATAAATTTTGAGCTCTGGACAAACGGTAGGAGTTCACATAACGAGGGTAACAGGCTTGGGGGAAATGTCAAGGATTGCCGAGCGGCTGGTTTTCTTTGTCTCTTGGCGGCTTTGTGTTAATTTTATGAGCAAAGAGAATTATCATGCCAAAGCATAAATTTTTATGTAAACTAAAGAACAGGAGTTATTTATCATAAATGGCGAACAAAAAGGTCTTTGAAATAAAGCAGTGTCGTAAAAGTTTTTGTTCCCCTGTAAGAAAATCACATTCACCTTCAGGGAATTCAATTTTCTTTTCGTGATTTACTTAAAACTGTTCCGAATGATGCAACAAATTAAGAAGTCAATTCTACTTCTGCTAGGCCTTCTTCTTTTATGCCAAGCTGAAGCCGTGCACACCAGTGCGGATGATAGTTACGCTTTATACTTTCCTATCATGCGATCACGGGGATATGGAGCAAACGTGTTGAGCAACCCTTCCTTTGAAGGCGGTTGGTATCATCCTAACGGCATTTCTGAGCTCCAAATCCCCACGAACTGGACGTTTAGCTGGGAGGAAGGGGAAAATCCATTCGATCCTGAACCTTGGAACGAATTTGTCCGACCCGAGGTGCGCGTCCTTCCCTCAGCATTTTTACCCATTGATGAGCACGATCTATTTATTTGGGATGGTGACCAAACGCTGAAAGTGTTCAAAGGATTTGGCGCTATCAGCTACACGCTTCAAGCCAAGGTCCCTGTTCAGCCAGGCGATTACGCTTTTGAAATTTTTGTTTATCCCGATCTGGTTGTGGATTATGTCAACGGGGAGAAGGTATTCGCTCCAGATCCAAACTCAGGTGAGGTTAGGCTGGATGCCGGCTCAAGCAGTACAGGTTGGATTTTGCCCACCTTTGGTGACAAAAACCGCATTTACCTTAACTTCTCGGTTAATCAAGCGACCACCATCACCGTAAAAGCCTCCTTCCGTGGCCGCTGGGCGATTCGGAACAACGGCTGGTTTATGGATGACTGGGGCGTGTATAAATTGGAGTAAATAATCATTGAGTAATTGATGATTAGGTTTGTTTGGTTCAGATCGGAGATTGAGAGATTGGGAGATTGAAAAATGTCCAATCACCCAATTATCCAAATCCCTAATCTCCAGTTACCAAATCCTAGCTATGTCAAATCAAATCGGCACACTCACTGAAAAATCACTCCACGCGTCGCTCAAAGAGGCGATTGCCCAGCCGGGCGATCAGTTTGAGGTCAAGCTGGACGGCTTTTTTATTGACATTGTGCGGGATGAACTGCTGATCGAGATTCAAACAAAAAATTTTGGCGCAATGAAGCGGAAGCTAGGGAAGCTGTTAGAGAAACACCCAATTTTGTTGATTCATCCAATCCCTCAAGTGAAGTGGATCGTGCGTGAAACGGCCGTTTCTACCCCCATCAGCCGTCGCAAATCACCAAAAAAAGGCAAAATCCTCGATATCTTCAACGAGCTCATTCGCATTCCCCACCTGCTCAACCATCCCCATTTATCAATTGGGGTTTGGCTTACTGAGCAGGAAGAACATTGGCGGGATGATGGCAAAGGAAGCTGGCGACGCAAAAAGTGGAGCAAGGGAGATCAGCTTTTGCTTGACGTCCACTCAACTCGAATCTTTCACACCAACGCCGATTTTTTACAATTGCTGCCTCAAAATTTAGAACGGCCGTTTACTAACAAGCAGCTTGCTAAAGCGGCCAAAATTAATGCGCGGCTTGCTCAGAAAATGACCTACACGCTTAGCCGCTGCGATGCACTCACAAAAGTGGGCAAAGATGGAAATTCAATCCTTTACGAAGTGAACGAAAATTATGTCAACTAAAAAACTGTCTTCAAAAACAATTTATGGAAAATCATCGTGGCGCTTAGAGCTAGATAGCTGGGAATTGGAAAACGGCCGTATTTTTGAAAAACCAGTAGTGCGCCATCCGGGGTCCGTGGTGCTGGTGCCTCTGCGCGAAACGGAGCGCGGACCAGAAATCATCATGCTCAAACAGTTTCGGCACGTGCTCAATCAAGTCATCTTTGAGCTACCAGCTGGCACCCAAGATTGGGGGGAAGACCCACTGGCATGCGCCAAGCGTGAGCTGCGGGAGGAAACAGGGTACCAAGCTGAAAATTTTGTTCATTTAGGAGATTGCTGGCCCGGCCCCGGCTCTTCCGATGAGCTTATGGCCATCTATTTAGCCACAAACTTAACCCACAACCCGCTTCCTGCTGACGAAGACGAAGAGATCGAAATTGCCCCCATTCTCTTTTCTGACCTCTATGCCCAAGCCAAGTCCGGCCAAATCCAAGATGCAAAAACGATTGTGTCCGTGTGGAAAACGGCCGTTTATTTGGGGAAAGAGAGCTAGAATTAGAGCGTAGAGGGTTGTATTTGACGAGTCGGATTTTAATCAAAAATATCGCCCACTATACGTGACTATCATCTCACAAAAACATATCAAGAAGATATTGCCTAAGCGAGAGATTAGTCACAGCCTACCACAAGACCTCAAAAGAGCTCAGCAAAGCGGAGCCTTACCCATATTTTTACCATCAAAATATGCATAGGGAACAAGCAAAAACATCTATTGCTCCCTGTCCCATTTATAACCATAAGCAAATCTCAATGAAAATATTTCTAAGGCCAACAAAAAATACATAAATATGAAAGGTAATGTACCAGCTACTATTAAAGATGAAATGATAGGAAATGTAGGTAAATCAAGCAAGGGCACTCCTATAATGAATGCACTCCCCAAGAAGGCAAAAATCGCACCAATTTTCAAAATATTCCTATTAACATGTATTATCGTGCTTTTTTTTATAATCTTTGCTTAATGGCATCCGGAAACAAACCGCCAAACAACAAATGCAGAAACAAGAGAGTACGCGAGTATAAGGAAAGCAAAAATGAGTGACAGTATGTCGTTTAGCGCCATATTGAACTAAATTCTTCCAATCTTCTATTTACGATTTCCCTGATAGAGTAAGGCTATCACTAGTATCTTGACGCGCTGCCCTACATGAAAAGATTACTACGAGCTATAGAAACGGCCGTATCTTTATGATCGTTGTCGGACCTTATGATCGTAATCGCTAAACGGCCGTTTCCCAACCCCCAATAAATACCAACCACATCTCTCTATTCTCTCATCTCTCCTCTCTATTCTCTCTCCTCCCACCTACTCCCCAATCATCCCCCGAATCACGTTCGCAAAATTCAGCATCCAATCCAGATGCTCCACATCCCCATCCTCAACTGACCAAGCCACCGAGAACATCGTGTCACAAAAGCCCCAAATCAGCACCTTCTGCCGATCAAAACCCAGCATCTCACAAACAATATCCACCCGACGATTGATCATCTGCTTCAAATCAGGATTCTTCAGCGCCCACGGATAAGGATTGTGTAAAAAGCGAGCCGTTTCAAACGCATAATCACCAATAACCCCTTTGGGGTCAATGGCAACCCATTCATTGTTTTCACTCTGCAAAATGTTAAAGTGATGCAGATCACCATGAAGCAAAACCGCATCATTTGATGATGCATTCAGCTGTTCAAAGTAATGCTCGGCTAGGTTGACATCTTCAAGGCCAAGTGGGCCATCTGAACCAAACTCGGCTCGATATCGACCAAACACCTTGGCCCAATCTGCCAGTGACGGGAAATTATGCTGCGTTGGCGCAGTCCGTCGCAGCGCTTTTATGATGCGGCAAACAACCCGCGTTGCCTCATCGTCATCTTTCAGATCAGAAAGCTCAAGACCCGGCGAAATTCGATCGATTAAAAATGCCGCGTTTTCCCGATCAGCTGACAGCATACGCACCATGCCGTTCCCTTCATAGATTTGCAGCGTGTCCATCTCGGTAAAAAGCTCCCGATTGGGGTACCCCATCTTCAATATAGCGGGCGTGCCGTTTGCCTGCGTGACGTGAGCCACGTAATTATAAGAAAGGTTATCCACGGGCCTTTGAACAGTTAGCTGCCATTTTTGAGCCATCATCTTAATCAAGCTGGGCAGTTGAGACAACCAGCCAACCCCATCTTCCTCGTAAATAATTTTCATCTTTTCAGCAAAATAGGTAGGGATTAGGGATTGGGGAGACTGTCCTGAGCTTGTCGAAGGATTAGGGATTGGGGATTGGGGATTAGTTGAATTCATTTTTAATTTTCTCTGAATCAAGAAATATGCAATAGATCATTTGATGGGATACGAAGAGGCAGCAAGGGATTGAAATGGGTTACAAGTTACGGCTTATGGATAAAAGGCTGATGATTTTCGCCCAATCACCCCATCACCCGTACACTCAATCACTCTAGAATCAGCACCGTACCAAACCGTCCCGTTTTCCCTTTTTCAGCCCGATGGGAAAAGAAGAGGTCGGTGCGTTCGGCGGTGCATAGTCCTGACAGTTCAATCTGTTTTACGCCAGCGCGGGCCAAGTTACGCCGATTGGCTTCAGCTAAATCAAAATGGGGACGGCTACCATCTGAACCAGGCGTAGGGCCATTGGGGGGTTTAACAAGGAGGGTTTCCGGCTCTTCAAAGGCGTCGTTAACGGCCGTTATCACCACCTCACCCACTTCATAAACCGCCACCCCAATGCAGGGACCAACACCCGCCAGCAGCGTTTCCGGATCGCTCCCAAATTCACGCGTCATCGCTCGCACCATCTCACCCGGTAAATCAAGAACTGCCCCTCGCCAACCGGCATGCCCTAAACCAATGGCGTGATTCACCGGATCATAAATATAAATCGGCGCGCAATCACCATAGTTCATCGACAGGCCACAGCCTGCCTCATTTGTAATCAGCCCATCCGACTTGATGTACTCACCATTTTGCGCCGACGTGACGCGAGCCACGTGCTTTTTCTGCTCCAGATGCGCGTGAACAAGCGTCTCATTCGTCCGCCCAAACAGTCCAAACGCCTTGGCACGGTTAGAAAAAACATTGGCTTCATCATCCTTCACCGAAAGGCTCATATTTAAAGACGCAAACGGGGCTGGACTAACGCCCCCTTTCCGAGCAAAGGCGGCATGCTGAACACGGCCGTATTCCCTAAACAATCCAAACTGAAAATAATGAACACCATTTTTCTGATTCTCAATCATAGCGTCAGTGTACAGTTAGGGTGACATGGTGACAAGGCACCGCTATGGGTCATTCACAATTAACAATTCCCCGTTCACAATTACTCATCCTCCCCTCACCCGACGTGGCAACAATTAGGGGCTTGTGCTAGAATTTTTCCCGTTTTACAGGATAATGGGCCTTAATTTCGTTGTTTTTTGGCAAAAAAATGATGGGATTCGGTTCATCTAAACTTAACAACGATTGTTTTGCGAAAAAGAAAATCGGAAGAGTCGCAAAACAGCGCAGTTATTTCAAGGCTGCAACTTACTTATCCTTAAATTAGGATGTTTTTGGGAAGAGGACAAAAGGAAGATGTGTTGCTTCTACAGCCGTAGACAGCTCCCCCTAAACACCTGCCAATAGGATAACAATGGAGGTTAAAAGACGTATGGAAGAAGAACGTCACGATGATCCAACCTCTGCCGATACCCAACCGGCAGATAGCGATCAAGCAAATCAAAATGAATCCGGCCGACCAGCCCCTTGGCTCGTCATTGGCTTCATTGCGGTTGCCTTACTAATTATTGCAGGTCTATTTTTACCCCCAATTTCACTAGGCCAACGCTTAGGCTTGGGCGGGGATAGCAGTGTTGATAGCGGCACAACACCAACTGGAGACACTGCCAGCGCCCCAGACGGATTTTCGACTGGCACAGGCGTTGCCGCTTCCGAAGTGGCGGTTGCTGAATTAGCCAGCAACGGGGCAGGTGCTATTCCAACCAGTTTAACTGCTTTAAGCAACGGCTTTGTTGTTGATTCGGCTAGCGTAGGCACCACTGATCAAGTAACCCTCAACTTACCTGCAGGGGCGGACAGCAACGTCGTTGACATGTACGCTTGGGATGGCTCAGGCTGGACCTTCGTTCCCACAACGGTTGATGAAAGCTCACAAACCGTAAGCTCAATCAATCAACCACTACAATCAGTTTACCTCTTAGCCCAAACCGGTCCCTCTACCCCCTTTGCCATAGGTGCCGAATGGAATAGCGACCAAGTATTAGCCCAAGAAGTGATTGCCGCCGTGACTGAGGTTTCTGCTGGACCGCTAACCTTAGCCAGCAGCGGCGATTTACAGGGTGATGTGAGCGGCGTTCCTTCCGGTTCATACGGCCGTTTCTTGCGGGTGACCAACGTTGGCTCAGTCATTGACCAAGCCTCGCTTTCGTCATTCCTAAGCGACACAGGCGCCCAAACCACCCAAATCGACGTCATTGCCAATACCGCCTCAGCAGGTGGTTTCGCAGGTGTAAACGTCGATTATCAAGGGATATCAGCCGCTCAAGGGCCAGCTTTTTCAGATTTCATCTCCCAATTAGCAACAGCGCTCGATGCCCAAGGTATCCAGTTGGCTGTTACCTTAGCAACACCTCAATTTACAGGCACTAGCTGGGATGCTGGCGGTCAAGATTGGGCCGCCATTGGCCAATCAGCCGATATCGTTTATGCGCAAATGCCGCTCGAT
>JBCCFD010000209.1:0-12880 GCA_039029915.1 Chloroflexota bacterium | reverse complement strand
GTCCTACATTGGTTTGTGGCTTGCAGCAATCGAACTACCCCATATTCACTGAACACGTTGCTCACAAGCAACCAAACGTTGACGTTAACCCTTGATGATGAATACTTTATGGAGAGTTTAAGTCGGCTGGACTAGCCTTTGGCGGCAGGAACGGCCGTTTATGCTCAATTTGACTCCGCCGCCATCGGCACAACCTATGGGGCAGTATTGGAAAGCCATGAGGTGAATGGCGAGGTGTATAATAATGTGTTGGGTGTGCTTTCGGAATAACGTTTGGACTTGGCATGTGTAGGTGTTGAGGAGGGTGTAGGAAACGGCCGTTTTGTGCATCTAATATCTCGGTTCACCTGTGGCAGATAGCCTTTCAATTCTAATCAGCCTTCTAGTTCATCAGGTGCAACAAAATAGTTGGTTGGCGATCGCAGAGGTAGCGGAAAAAACCACAACGCATCAAAAACGATAAGTTTCCTGACATTATGTGTTCCGAAGTTTCTAAATTGAAAACCACGTTAGACAAAAGCTTCGGAACCTCGAGGAAACGAAGTTTATAGTTGTCGTTGTATTCAAAACAAGAACTTTTTTTCACTTACCCCAGCATGTGATGATGAGCAATTCCACTACAATAAACCATTGCCGGAAGTTCGCTTGTTCAACCTGCTTATTCGATTTTTTTACAGGACTGACTTTAGTTTTCATCTGTTAGTGAGCAGATAAAATGGCGAAGTGCTTCCAGCGCAGCGTCCGGCTTGTCCCCAACAACTCCGTGGGCACAATTTTGAAACTTCTTGTAGATAACTTGCTCTGCATCTAATTTATTCACGATTTCGTCGCTAAATTCCGGTGGAGTAATAGGGTCCTCTTCACCAACCATCACAAGAACAGGACACTGAATGTTAGGGAGCGCCGATCGGAAGTCCATCCGTCCATGCTCGTTATGCGGTCCATTGAACCATAAGGCAGTTTCATTCCTCCAGATGATGCGAGACATCCAATCATATGATGTAGATTTATTTCTCCCATAGAACGGCAAACAATGCTTACGGTATAACATCCGGCTTTCAGCAGTTGGTTTTTCCCAATATTCTTCTGCTATATTCCGAACTTCTTGGCCGCCTAACCGCTCAAAGGCATTGTAAATACTCTGAAACTCCACTTTGGCGGCTGTGCTAATCAGGACTAGCCCGACTGCATGGTTGGGATGCCGAGCTGCATAGGACAATGTGACGAAGCCGCCAAATGATGTGCCAACAACGATTGGGTTTTCAATTCCGAGTGCATCGCAAAGTCCTTTCAGATCATCGCTCCATTGGGCCAAATTCCAATTTTCATTATTGCTTATGTCGCTCCGGCCATTGCCTCGATGGTCGTAATAGACAACCTGCGCTATGTCTGTAAGTTGTGAGAAATAGGGCTTTGCAACCGAGTGATCGGCTCCCGGTCCGCCATGAACCATCACGATAGTTGGTTTCTTCCGCATGACTGATCCGGATGGCGTTAAACCTTCACCATCCACATCGAAAAACAGTTTTGCTCCATTGACTTCTACAAACATTTATACCTCCCAATCCCGCCATTTATAACGGCTACATAATTGCACAATATCGTTTCAAACAGCGTTGGGTAGTGACTTTGAAAGACTGCAAATCTACCAAAAAAACTTTTAATGTATTCAATCTCTTTACCATGTTTGAAATTCATTATGTTGCCTAGATGAACCAGTGGTTTCCCCTTCGAGAATTTGCCTGTAATTCAGTTGCTTCAGTTACCCCTTTATTCTAATAAATCCCTCAAGTGAATGGCAACTGTTTAATGTAAAAGGGATTGTTGCCCAAGCCTACCTAAGTATTTATTAATTCGATCACCCTTCTGGATAAGACCCTGATCGAGGTTGTGATGCCGTCTGTTTTTCAGGGTAAGCGCCTGTATAAGAACGCAAAGAAGAAATCGGCTATCTGCTTGGTGGAAAACGGCCGTTTTTCCTCAAGCTAACTCTACCGTTATCGGGACGACGCATAGGTTGATTTTGGAAAGTCATGAGAGGGAAGATGAAGCATGTAATAATGGATTTAGTGGAACATCTGAGTGTGCAGAAAATCAGACAACTCAATTTTATTGTCGCAACACCGTAAAATAAAATATCCCGATAAGATTTTAACCTTATCGGGATTCGTTAATTTGTAAGATATTGTTGTCAATCAATTAGAGTTTTTGTCTTGGGTTCCATTTTTGGCAGCTTTGTTGACAAGAAATGAAAACGGAATCCACCATACCGCAATAATCCAATAAACGACTGTCATATCCGAATTATTCCCTGGAATCAAATCTGAGCCAAAGAAGATGCCAACGGCTGCCATTAACGAGATGGCAATCATCAGAACTGTTGGATGTTTAATGTTCATTTTTTTACTCCTTATAATACGTTTTCTAACTTAGAATAGATGCCCTGAGGCTCTTCACGCGATTGCTCTGCTTTCTCCGAAATGAGCTGTTTGCCTAACCAGACAAACCAAACAATTTGGCTAAACGCAAAGATAAAAATAAAAATCTCAGCGACTGGTGGGACGATTGAAATAACGCCGGCGATTCCAACACCCAAGCCGAGGTAATTTAAAGCTTTTGGAAATACGTTTCCGCTAAGCGCGGCGCTGCTAACCAGCAGCATCCAAATGCCACCTAGAAATTCGTTTCCGCCAGCTAATCCTGTTCGAATGGTGTCAAGAGATAGCCACAGTGAGGCTGCCTGGTCTGGATTGGTGCGGTAAAGCTCAATGAGACGGTCAGCGCTGGTGTGAAAAATCATGCCGTTGATAATAATGACACAGGCCCAGAACACCCCAATTACGGTGGCGATCTGCATCCGTGCTGGGGAGGCTGAGCGTAAACGCTGATACAGGGCTAGTGCCAAGACAATCATGGCAAATCCCCAAATGACCATGATTAGAAAGGTCATAATCAGCATGCTGGTTTGGTTCTCGACCAGCAGCGCGACGTTTTCTAAGGGGGTTTCAATAGCCGTAATATCAACGATGAGAATGAAGAACAGGATACCTATTACATAAGCGACGGCTTCATATATTGCGGCAATGCCGCCCAATTTTAGTAAGCGATTCATTGTACAACTCCTTATTTTTCGTTAAAGATGAGCCTATGATGCCCTGAAATAAGGGGTATTGAATACGTTCGAAAGTATGGTTTGGGGGTATTGCGTGATTTTGGGGATGAATTAATTACTGGCGTTACGCGCTAAAAAACCTCAGAGGTTTGCACCAGTGGTACTGCGTAATATCAGTTAATTACAAAAGGCCTAATTCGCGGGCTCGGGCCACTGCTTCAGTTCGGTTTTGCACATGGAGCTTGCTAAAAATAATTCGATTGTGCCCTTTAATGGTGCTTAACGCGAGGAACAGTTCCTGACTAATTTCCCGATTGGAGCGGCCTTGGGCGATGAGATGAAGGACCTCGAGTTCGCGAGAACTAAGCGGATCGATGAGCGGTTGGGGTGTGGGAGGTGTGGGAAAACGGCCGTTTTGCCGTTCAATATCGGCTAAAATTTTATCAATAAACAACTTGATGTTGTTGCCAACCTGCGGCTTCACCCTCGCTAACAGTTTGGCCATCGGCGAGGCATGTTCTGTAAATAGCCGTATAAACTTCTCTGGTTCAGCGAGCATGAGTCCATTTTTTAGCCGGGTCAGCGCGTCAGGGCTGTTTCCCTGAGCCTGTTCGGTTAGGGCTTGTAAAATCAAAATTTCGATAAGAATCCCCGTGTACTCGTTTGATTCGGCCGTTTGGCGTAAACGAGCGAGGAGGTGGACTAGGTTATGGACTGTTTCCTCGGCTCTGAACCGCTTATACTGCTCAAGCATCACCCGAGCAAGCGTTAAATAATTGAATAATTGCATGTACGAGAGTGGATCATCGTAAGCAAGATGCTGCTCACTGACCCACGCTTCCGCATCGGTTAAGTTGCCCAACTTGAGCCACAAGCGCACCTTTTGAGCAGCGACAGGACGTACGGTAGGCAGTGGCGTTCTGATATGGCGTTTTTCAGCTTGGTTGAAGAGATTGAGTGCCCCTTCTAAATCACCTTGCATGGCAAGAATTTGGGCCTCGGTGGCGTAAACCCGATGCTCCCAATCAGTTAGTGTGATTTGGTTGCCAAGCTGTTGGCACTGTTCAAAGTGCTGTATTGCTTTATCTAAATTCCCTTGCTCAAGTGAAAGCTCGCTTATCCCTCGGTAAAGATCGGCCGTTCCTAATGGTGGAGGCTCACTGTGTTTCAGCGCAGTTTGAATCATTTGTTCATAGGTCCTCACAGCACCATTGAGGTGGCCTAATGATAGTTTGATGCTGGCAATGGTAAATGTGATGCTAATTTCCTCAAGCACTTTACCCGATTGACGTGCGCTCAATTGAAAATTGATTAATGAGTGCTCAGCCGCTTTTAAATGACCAGCGGAAAATTGGGCTAACCCTAATAGGGAATTGCTTGCCCTATGCCACTGTGCGTTGATCTGATCAGGTTGATCAAGTGCCTGCTCCGCAAATTTGATGGTGCTGACAATATCACCGATCGCCATGGCTTGGTATGCGCGGGCCGTTGCGATGGATGCCGGTAAGGATTGGAGTCGATCTTTATCAGAAACGACCTCATCGATTGGGGTTGGCGGTGACTTTATCCAAGCCTCAACCGCACTCAGCCATTTTTCACTGCCTTCCATTTGACCACACGCTAATAAAGCCCAAGCATAGCTTGCACTAAGCAACGGCCGTTTCTGAATCAACGCGTCTGGTAATAAACGAGCCCAATTCAACCAGGTCGTTGATTGGAAATTCATGTCTGTTTCGTGCCACGCCTGTTCAATTAAAGTGGCTGCCTGTTCAAAATGCTCACCCGCTAAGGCGTGGTGAATGGCGTCAGAAACAAAGCCATTTTGTTCATACCAATTAGAAGCGCGGCGATGCAGGGTAGGCAAGCTGTTGGCCATTTCTGAACGGGCGTAGGCTTGCAACACATCAGAAAACAGATGATGGTACCGATACCATTGACGATGATCATCCAAAGGAATGACAAAGAGGTTTTTAAGCTCCAAGCTGATAAGCAAGGTGCTGCTATCGTCATGCCCGATGACAACATCACATAAACGGCCGTTTAATTTGTTGAGAATCGACGTTTGAACAAGGAAATTCCGCACGGAGTCAGGCTGTTGTTTAAGAACTTCTTCAACTAGGTAATCCAGCACAAAGCGATGATCCCCAGTGAAAGAGTCAATAAAGTGGCCGGCGTCTTCTCGTCCTTGCAGGGCGACCGCCGCTAATTGCAGCCCTGTGACCCATCCCTCAGTATGGGCTAATAAGGTGTTGATTTCCGATGATGATAGGCTCAATCCCATCAGTTTGTTCAACAGTTGGGCACCTTCGTCTGCCGTGAAGCGTAAATCAGCCGCCCTTAGCTCACTCAGTTGACGCCTGGCCCGTAGCCGGTGCAGGGGGAAATTGGGATCTTCTCGCGTTGTGATGATGAGATGGGCTTGTGCTGGCAGGTTTTCGATAAGAAAAGTCAGGGCATGGTCAATCGGCTGAGAATCAATGAGATGATAATCGTCAAGCACAACGATCAATTGGTCCGAAATGGGCGTCATTTCGTTGATTAAGCTTTTTAATATTGATTCAATCAGGGGTGGCTGGGAAGATTGGAGCACCGCAAATGCGCTCTCGCCGATCTTGGGAAATACGGTTTGGATGGCCGCGATGAAGTAGCTTAAGAAACTGTTGGGATTGTTGTCCTCTTCATCTAGGGACAGCCACGCTGTTTTATCGTTTTGCCGTGATTTGGTTAGCCAATCAGTAACCACTGTTGTTTTGCCGAAGCCAGCCGGGGCTGAAATTAAGGTAAGCCTTCCCTCTAGACCGCTGTCTAGTTTCTGAATGAGACGAGGGCGCGGAATCAGTGAGAGCCGTGATTCTGGTAAAAACAACTTGGTTTGTAAAAGCTCATCCATAACAGTCTACACTCATTCGCTCAGCAAAAAAAATTGTCAAAATATGCGCCGATTGTATCTTATTTGATGGTTGACTCAATACCTTAAGACTGACGCAAAGTGCGGTCACCGAGCCTGTTTAAGTAGCAATCTCTATCCTTCGACAAGCCCCTTAACAGGAGCGGGGGTACTCAGAGGGGCTAAACTCTATAATTGCGAATAGCTTGACATAATAAAGATATTCTGTGCTGGTCAAGCTCATAGAAGCTGCGGCTGATGCCCGTGGCCACGAGAAAAGCATCAGCGTGAGGTAAATATTGATGGATATTTTCGGGCGTGATCCCACTGGCGATGGCGAGAGGATGTGGGGTGATGGCCTGTTTCATCTTTTGGATTTTTGTGACTGCGGCGGCCGTACCGGTGCCTGCCCCGCTGGTCGTCACGACGTCCATGTAGCGGGTGGCGATTATTGCGGCTTGGGCGTTATCCGTTACAGAACGCTGGTATTTGAATGAGACACCCCCAAAATAGAGTCCGTTCCATTCGGAACTTACTCTTGCGGTTTGGATAGCATCGGCGGCTGGTTGAAGGGGCGTTGTTTCATCAATTTTAGCATTATCTACCCACAGCCCGTTAACAAAATCTGGGAGATAGGGAAAGGTCTCGCGGGCGGTGAGATCGAGGCAATTGAGGCCGAGCCAAAAATGTGGGAACTTATCGTTAACGGCCGTTGCTATCTCCACTAGGTCTTGGTGTGAAAACGGCCGTTTTCCATCAGCTGTGTCATGATTAATCAAAAACACCCCATCACAGCCTGCCTCCCTGGCAATTGCCACATTGCGTAGCGTCTGCTCAAGTGATTGAACGTGAACAACAGGGAGCAGCACTTTGGCCTGTTTAAAATGGGATGACCACATATTAGATGGCGCCTAAATGGGTTAAGGTTTGGGTGGCATGGTTCGCACCTGCGTTCAGCGCTTGTGCTAAGGTGCTGGTTTGAAAATAGTTGACGGTAAAAGCAGCTTGGAACGCGTCTCCACAGCCGGTAGTATCGATGATTTGGGGCACGGAAACGGCCGTTTGTTGAATAACCTTGCCATTTTGCAAAGCCACACTTCCCTCTGCCCCGAGCGTAATCACCCACTGCGTTTTGCCGTGGCTGTGAGGCAGAAAATAGTTGATTGTTTCTGGTTCACCGCTGACAAAGGCGAGATCAATGTGTGGTAAATATGGCAATATTTGCGCTTCGCGCCCAGCATAATCATACCAATCCCCAAAATCAGCCACCCGCTTTCCCGCAAACGGCATCTGTTTCATCACATGGTCAAATGTCGCTTTGGTATATGAGATGTCAAAGCGAGACACCAAAATATCGTGCTGCTGGATAAAATTGAGATCTACTGGACTGGGTTCATAGGTGGCTAGGACATGTTGATGATAGCTGTTGGGGGGGAAATACCGTTCACCATTTTCCAGAATAACGATTTCGCAATAGGCTGTTTTACCAGAGTGAACGGTGACGTGTGAGCGATTGATATGCTCTTGGTCGAGCCGGCTCAGAATCATCTGCCCGTGGGCATCATCTCCGACGCAGCTGACTAATGAAACAAAATCTGCACCGCATCGTTTGGCGTGGACAGCAAAGTTGAGCGAAATGCCCCCGACGTAGGTTTGTTGATGCTGCGGATAAAAATCGGCCGTGGCTTCACCAATCGATACAAGTTTCATACGGATATCCTCTTGACATGAGTGTACCACCTTCTATACTTTGTTGGACAGATAAACTAACTCCATTGCGGTCCCTAACTGGGACGCAATTGACACAAAAACTGATGTTCAAACCGTAAGGGTTTGTAGAAGGATGAGAACGACATGAAAAGAGGCAATGAATTTAAAAGCAGTGCGTTTATTATGAACCCTCGGTTTAACTATTTACCGGAGGGGGATCGTTATTTAATGCACAGAGCCCCTGCCCAATATCGATTCAACGTCATTGGTACCGGTATTAATGGGCAAGAGCATATTGCCAATACGCTTTTAGAGGGTCGTGGAGAGATTTATGGCGTTTATGACCCCAATCCGGGAAGTATTGAAGGAGCTAAGCGTCGCAATGAACAGTACAACGGCCGTAAAAACCTCGTCGTCTATGATAACCTGACCCAAGCTTGCAATGATTCAATGGTAGATGGCCTTATTATCTGTACGCCAAACTATACTCACATCGATATTATTCGTGAAGCGGTGAAATCGGGGAAACATATTTTTGTGGAGAAGCCGATGGCCACAACCATGGCCGATGCGTATGAAATGCTGCAGATTGCCGAAACCTATGAAGCTGTTTTCCAAATTGGGCTGCAATATCGGTACAAAGCGGTTTATGCTGAAGCGCTCTATGAGATTTTACAGCGGCAAACAATTGGCAATGTGAAGCTGGCCTCCATTGTCGAACATCGCATTCCATTTTTAGATAAAGTGAACCAGTGGAATAAATTTTCTGAGCTTTCTGGGGGCACGCTGGTTGAAAAATGCTGTCACTATTTTGACCTGCTGAACATGGTCGCCCAATCTCGACCCGCGTCAGTCTATGCGTCATCAAGCCAAGCGGTCAACTTTAAAGAGTTTGAATATGATTCGCGACCATCTGATATTATTGACAATGCTTTAGTGATCATCAATTATGAAAATGGCGTGCGGGCCAACTTTAATCTTTGCATGTTTTCACCCATGTTCTACGAAGAATTTGTGATTTGCGGCGATCGAGGGCGTATCAAAGCGATTGAGCATCAATCATTCCAGCCGAATGAGGGATCCAAAAGCACGCTGGAAATCAATCTTGAACAACATCGCCCTTCGCGCGTGAGCAACCCATCTTACTCAAACCTCATTTCGACCAGTGGTCATCACGGCGCCACCTTTATTGAGCATATTAATTTTATTAATAACATCGAAGGGTGCGCCACCGATACGGCTACGGCCGCAGAGGGATTTTGGTCAATTGTGGTTGGGTCTGCCGCTCAAGAGTCGGCTAAGACGGGCCAGATCGTAGACATCAATGAGTATTTGAAGGCGAATAATATTCCGTTATAGGCTAGAGAAAAGAGCTAGCGTATAGAGAAAAGTATTTGAAATGCTTGCAGAGTGGTAAGGTGGCCGGTTGACCGGTGCCTTAATATTTGCCCGCCCTAGCTTGGCCTAGTTCCGCGTACGCAAATAAATAATTGTTAGCCCCAGCAGGCCAATGAGACCAATTCCGGCGATAAAGAGGCCGATAAGGGCAAAGCTGTCCTGCTGAGGCCCAACGGCCGTATTTTCTCCACCACCGCTATCATTGCTCACAATAATCGTGGGGGTAGGTTGAACTTCAGCAATCTCAACGGGGGGTGTGGGTGTAGGCGTGGCCGTGTAGGGAACGGCCGTTACGATAAAAACTGTAGGCGTTGGCGTCAATGAGGGAACGGCCGTTGGGGTTGAATCCACCACAGGGGCATCACCACTGCCGCCCAAAATCGAAAGCGCCGTATCCGGTGCGTTTGCCGAGCCGCCAACCGCATCAGGTTCAGGTAGCTGACCGACTAAAACCTCCTGTCCCAACTGCAGAAAGCTGTCTGCTGAAAGCCCACTGACCGCATAGAATTCATCCAGCGTCATATCATATTCAACAGCAATGCTAATAAACGTGTCGCCGGGATTCACGACATGCACAATTGAGCCATCCGGTTTGATGCGCGCCAGCGGTAGCTCAGGCAGAATGCGTGAGCCATCGGGTAGCTGCGTGTATCCTAAAATAATTTCTTGCCCAATCGATAGAACCGAGGCGGCTGTGAGCTGGTTGTAAGCGTACAACGCGTCAATCGGGATGCTAAACTTTTCGCTGATGGTGATTAATGTTTCGCCGGAAAGGATGTTGTAGAGAATACGGCCGTCTGGTAACGCTGTCGGTGACGATACCGGGGTTGGCGTTAACGTTGGCGTGGGTGTATCTGTCGGTGTGGGCGTGTTAGATGGGGTGGGTGTGTTGGTTGGTGTTGGCGAAGGGCCTGGCGTATTGGTCGGTGGCAGTGTAGGGGCCGTCGTCGGTGTGGCATTGGGATCAACGGTTGGGGGCGGAGGCGGTGGAGGGGGCACAGGTACTGAGCCTGATTTAAACGCGTTGCTCAATTCGGCCGTGAGCTGAAGGTAAAAGTTACCGTGCTCATTACTTGGCTCAATTTGCGTCCCTTCACGCCATTCATTAAATGATGTAATCACAATCATATCTGGCGCGCGGGAAGCGGCGCCACCAAACGTCGAACGATAAAAATCTCCGTTGAGCCGGTCGCGAGGTGGCGGATCGTTATTGCCTGCCAAGGTGGCATTCCAACCGGCCATCGCCGTGCCGACCCAATATTTGTACCCGCCGTAAGTGGCCGCAGCGGCACGGGTGTTCGCCGCCCACGTTTGGGCTGTGCCAGCCGGATTGGCTGACCAGGCGACGTTGTAAAGGTGTAATCCGTCGAAGGCATCCAGGTATTGGGTGTTGCCTCCTTCGGCAATCCAAATTGTGTTGCGATCGGGGTCAACGGTGTTGCGAATGACCACCCAATCTGAGGCGGGCAAGAGCCAGTTGGCCCAGAAAAAGATGACGGGCTTGCCGTCAACCCGAAGATAGGCGGGATGAGTGGCGTGAGTAGACAAGAGCGCGCGCAGCGCCGCGATGCGGTCATCGTTGTTGTTGAAAAACGGGCTGCCTGCTTCAAAATCAACTGCTGCTCGGAAGCCGCTGGCTGAAGCAATGTTGAGCAAGGTCGCAAAATTAGGCTCGGTTTGATTAAACTCCGTTTGGGGCCCGTACCAGCTTTGCACAAAAGCATCAATTCCGGCGGATTGAGCTTCTCCCACGTGACGTTGAATCGTTCCCGCATCAAACGAGTTGTAGGGGCCTGACACCGGCTGGAACGGCGTGATGCCGGGGCCAAAACTGCTCGTATCATACCAAGCATAATAAAAGGCCAAAACGAGTCGGGTTTGGCCTTGGGCTTCGAGTTGATGCGGTTGAAGGTTGGGGGCTAAAAATATAAATAACAGTAGACCCAACAGAATTGCTTTTTGTTTCAACTAGCGCTCCAATACAAAAATTAGTGTTGTCAAGCGCGTATTTTACCCGATCCTTTATTTTTTGCTTGATGGCGAGGCGGAGTCTTAGGTTGAACCCATTTTTGACGAATAGTTAGCGTCTTCGTTACACGACTTTTTGACCACTGCCAAAGATAATCAGGTCGATAAGCTGCTCGGCAAAGTGGTCAAGATCATAGGCACGTCCGCGACCAAAGTGACCGATGGCGAAATGCTCAATGCTGCCAAATAGGGTATCGCGAATGAGGGGCGTGGGGACCGTGCTGCGGATATGAAGCGAGGTTTTTAGTTCTTCGAGAACCTGGACGAAGAGCCGCGTATATTTTTTGTTGCACTGATAGAATGCCTCAGCAAAATCGTGATCGCCATAACGGCCGTATTGTCCCAGCACGCGCAAGATTGCCCATTCAGACTCTGTTGATTGGAGATGATTGAGCACCAAGGCGCGAAAGCGAGCAGGCGAATCCTGATGGCTATTGAAAATTGCGTCGGCGGATTCTTGAAGCGTCTCGTAGTAGACGATCATGATGCCTTTTAACAGTGACATCTTGTTAGGAAAATGGTGGAAAAGGGTGCCTTCAGCAACCTGAGCCGCCTGCGCAATTTCTTTGGTGGTTGCTTTTTCAAAACCAAACTCGCTAAATATCTGCTTAGCGGTTGCCAAAAGTAGCTGCTCAGTTTGCAGCGAGCGCTGGCTGCGTTTGCGGGGTTTGGTGGATACGGCCGTGTTTGTCATGATTGGTTATAAGTTTCAAGTTACAAGTCACATTGGCTAACAGCCTAATGACGAATAACCAACAGCAAAAATTTAAGTGTTACTCTAAAAATATCCCTAAAACCATAAAAAAACAAGTTGCTGACGTTTATTTATCGAGTTATACTCGAAAAATATTATCTACATGACTTGCGCACCCTGAGCCTGTCGAAGGGTTAAGAAAGTCACTTCGACAGGCTCAGTGACCGCTATTTGCGTAAGTCCTAATCTATAAAAATCCTTGAGTCTATGGTGTAAAAACATATGACCATCTTTGAATCCCAAATTTCAACCTCAACCGAAGCATTTGCTAACAACCGTGCTGAAATGCTCGCCCTTGTTGAAAAAACGCGTGAGTTAGAAGCACGGGCTGAAGCCGCTTCTGAAAAGTCTCGCCCTCGGTTTGAACGGCGAGGACAGCTGATTCCTCGTGAGCGCGTGGCCCAACTGCTCGATCCCGGGGCACCGTTTTTAGAAATTGGCAATATGGCGGGTTATTTGCGCGACACTGAAAATCGGGACCGCTCGATTCCTGGTGCCAGCACGATTGCTGGCATAGGTTCTGTGAACGGCGTTCGTTCTATGATTGTGGCCACGGATAGCGGCATAAACGCGGGGGCCATTACCGAAATCGGTGGGGCCAAGATTAATCGATGCCAAGATATCGCCCTGGAAAACAAGCTGCCCTTTATTCATCTCGTTGAGAGCGCGGGGGCCAATTTGCTTGAGTATCGCGTGCAGCTGTTTGTGAGCGGTGGCAAGCTGTTTCAAAAGTTTGCCAAGCTAAGCGCGGCCGGTTGTCCGGTTGTCACGATTCTGCACGGCTCTTCGACGGCCGGTGGGGCCTATTTTCCGGGCATGAGTGATTATGTGGTCGGGGTGCGCGGTCGTGGACAAGCGTTTTTGGCGGGTCCACCGCTGGTCAAGGCGGCAACGGGTGAAGTGGCCGATGCGCAAGAGCTAGGCGGAGCCGAGATGCACGCCACCATTTCTGGTTTGGTGGAACATCTGGCTGAAAATGATGGTGATGGGG
>JBCCFD010000208.1:0-12919 GCA_039029915.1 Chloroflexota bacterium | reverse complement strand
TCGAGGTTCCGAAGTTACTAGCCGTCGTTTTATTCAAAACAGGAACTTCGTTTCACTTAAAAGTTCTATTCACTTACCTAACGTCTTTGTTGTTTAGCTTAACGAACAAAACTATGTTTTTCCGAGAAAATCTGCTTAGCTTTTTAGAAGCGCATAGCGTGCTCTTTTTAAGATGCGTTCTTTAGCGCGATAGACTTCTTTTGTGTCGCGAAAATCGTTTGAAAAGGATTGCACAATTTCACGGGGTTTTAAATCATATTCGTACATTAATTTGATGAGCAGTTTTTCCTTAGGGTCAGTAACGGCCGTTGCTAACCAATCTGTTAAAGCAGTCGACTGAGCAGTTTCATCTGCTGAATCAAACGCAGAGCCTGAGAATTGTTTTAACGTATCATGATTGGCTTGTTCAATCTTTTCAGTTAACCGATTTTGCCGCTGCTGCTTTCTTGAAAAATCCAATCCAGAAGAGGTGAGACTTTGTTTGAGATACTTCAAAATGGCACCAATATGTGGAAAGCTGTCAAAAAGCTTTGGGCATTTCGCCCCCACTGAATGCCAAAAACGTATGATACCTCCCTGTACAATCTCATCAAATAAATCTTCATCTCTTAAAGAAGGGACAACTTTTCTAACCCAACTGTTGATTAAACGGTCATAGTTAGACAAAAGAATTGACCAAGCCGCTTGATCGTCTTGATCAAAGGCTCTTCTGAAAAGTTCAAAGCAGGCACTATCTTTTTGATGTTCTTGGGTATTAGACTCTTCTTGGCAAGTTGTACTGAGCGCCTCTAAAGAGGTCTTTTGGGAAGTTTGATTTGTCATCTAGTTATTGTCGATCTCATTCATTCACTCACTCTAATTTTAATTTACAGTAACATTCGGGATTGTCAATAACCAGTTATTAGCGGTGTGAGGCTATATTAGTTGATATGTAGGAAATACACGACACAAGGCTTCAACTTCTGCTAAACAGGCTTTTATCACGGCCGTATCCCCCGAATAATTCGTTGAACTATGCCAGACTTTGCTTAACAAACGGCCGATTTGCGCCATTTCTGCCTCTTTCATTCCCCGGGTGGTGACGGCCGAAACGCCAAGCCTTACACCTCTCCATTTCATCGGATGAGTTGGGTCTCCCGGCATGGGATTTTTATTGCAGGTCAAATTGGCTAACTCAATCACCTTTTCAGCTTGGTCTCCCGTTAGCCCCGCCGAACTGACATCGACCAGCATCAAATGATTGTCGGTCCCGCCGGACAAAATGGAAAAGCCTTGTTCTTGGAGCGTGCCAGCGAGAATACGGCCGTTTTTGACCACCTGTTGGGCATAGGCTTTAAAGTCTGACTGGAGCGCCTCTCCTAAGCAAACCGCTTTTGCCGCAATGACATTCAAATGAATGCTTCCCTGCGCTCCAGGAAAGACAGCGCTATTGAGTCGTTTTTTCCATGATGGGTCGCGGGTTAAAATAATGCCCCCTCGCGGCCCTCGTAGCGTCTTCGTTGTGGTACAGGTCACAATATCTGCATAAGGTACCGGATTTGGATGGACCTCACCCGCCACCAAACCTGCAATGTGCGCCATATCTACTAAAAACGTGGCTCCAACGCTTTGAGCAATCTCCGCCATTTTGGGAAAATCAAACGTGCGTGGGTAAGCAGAGCCGCCGGCAATCATTAGCTTTGGCTGATGCTGTTGAGCCAGTTGAGCCATCTCTTCATAATTAATGTGCCCCGTTTCATCGACCCCATATGACACGACATTAAACCATTTGCCAGAAAAATTAGCCTTTGACCCGTGGCTTAAATGACCCCCAGCCGGTAAGGCCATGCTTAACACCGTGTCACCTGGCTTCAGTAAGGCCACAAAAACGGCTAAGTTGGCCTGCGACCCTGAGTGTAGTTGAACATTGGCATAGCCTGCGCCAAACAGTTCGCAGGCGCGATCGATAGCTAACTGCTCTACCTCATCGACAACCTTAGCGCCCCCGTGATAGCGCTTCCCCGGATACCCTTCAACCGTTTTATTGGTGATGTAGCCGCCTAGAGCATCCATCACCGCTTGGCTCACAATATTTTCTGAAGCAATCAGCTCAATTTGATCGATTTGTCGCTGAGCTTCTCGCGTTAAAATATCGGCTACAAGAGGGTCGGTTTGGGTTAAATTATCGTTGAAAAAGTCCATATTTTCTTATTCCTTCCGTTGATGGAGGCTCACGACGTAGTGATCACCCTCTTGCCAAGGGGCTTGCTCCCAAGTTGACCAGCGGGCCAGCCGTTTTAATCCCAAATTAGAGGCTAGCTGTTCATATTGGTCGAGCGTTAAATCTGTCCAAGCTTTGGGTGTTAACTCAAAAGCGGCTAGCAAGAGTCCGTTTGGATTGAGATGATGCACCATATTTTGAAGAATCACTTTTTCACTGTCCGGTGTGACGTAAATCATGACGTTCCCAGCCAGCACAATTGCGTCAAAGGTTTGGTTTAGCTGGACTGTGGACAAATCGGCTAAATGCCACGCAATCTGTGGTGCCTTGGCTTTGGCCTGTTTGAGCATGACGTCATCTAAATCAACCCCCACCACGTTAAAGCCTCGCCTGTTTAGCTCGATGCCCATTCGCCCCGTGCCACATCCGGCGTCTAGGATAGAAAACGGCCGTTTTCCCCCTTCAGGCCGTTTACAGTGCGCCAACACCAGCTTTTCAACGAGGTTGGCCTCACCATGAATGTCTTCACCCGCCTGTGCTCGTAATTGATAGGGTAAATCGTATTCAGCCCCAGTGCGGGTGCGCGTGGCTAGCCACGGATTTTTTTGTGAACTCATTAGATTACCTAAAGTCGATATTGATACAAATGTTGGTAGTGAGGCAAAACCTGCGCATAAATTTCCTTGACCCGCTCGGGCGTTTCTGAAATATCGATGTATTTGCGAACCTGAGGTTTGAGTCCGTCCGAATTGCGCAGATTCTCATGAAATGAGCCGCCGTCCCACCAGCTAACTTCATCACGGGCACCCGGTTCCCAGCTCAGCGCTTCAGGCAAATAGGGGATGCCCACACCGTGACAATATTTCTCAACGATTGTATGCGGGTCTTCCAATAAATCGTCACTATCAATGACAGGTGGTATTTTACCCAACAAATCACACAATTTATCAAAAAGCTGTCTCTGCTCTTTAAAACCGAGCTCTTTTGGATGAAAATCTGGCCAATGTTTAAACATGGAGGTAATGGTTTTGGCTGGGTCGCGTATCAGAAAGCTGTGGTTAAAGTGGGATAAAAATTGATCGTCCCACATGTGCTCAATGTAATGTGGAAAATCTTTTGAAAAAATTGGCCCTTTTTTGGCCTCGACTTGCAGTTTTTCCCAAACTGATTCTATGGTTAATCCAGGCGTGCGGACGCTGTCAGGTTGCGCCCTTGGCCACATCGGCTTTTCGCCTTGATACCATGCCTCACCAAATGGCTCATGATAACAGATCATATCGCCTCGCATTCGCATCATCCACTCAAACGCGGTGGATGTTGAGCGAGGCACCGCCCACAAAACAAGTATCTTTTGCATCATTTACTCCAAAATTGTGTGTTCAAATAGTAATGCTGTCATTAAGGAAGGTTTCTATACTAATTAATAGAGAATAGTATTAGCGTACCGGAAGCGTCTATCATGACAAGAATTAAAATATCATCTGTATTGGTTGTTTTTGCAATTGTATTGCTGCTTTTTTTAACCGTTCCAACCTTTGCCTTATCTGGTCAAAACAGTAAACAGGACAGTATTAACCAGCGGGCAACGAACACACCGCGTCCTACAAATACGAGCGAACCGACGCGAACGCCTGTTTTCCAAACGAGCACGCCGATCCCAACGGATACACCCATTCCAACGGAGACGCCGATCCCAACCGATACGCCTGTGCCCACAAACACGGCCGTTCCCACAAATACCAGTACCGCCGCGCCAACCGCAACGAGTACCAGCACGCCTGACCCCACGCTTGAAACGGGGCCCGTTGGCGGAACGGATACCCCAACGCCAAGCGCATCCCTAACACCGGTTTCTGGCACACCAGCCCCGACACAAACGGCCGTATCGCCTCCGCCTGCTCAACCGCCGTCTGATCCAGCTCCAGAATCTAGTGCCCCGGAAAACGAACCTGCTAATCCTGCCCTGCTTGTTGAAGCAACGCCTGAAGCAATTCCTTCTTTAGGCTCAGGGCCACAATTAACCGGCACCACATTCCTGTCCGTGTGGGCGGTCATTTTTCTGGTGCTCATTGTGAGTCTGTACACGGTTTGGAAACCTGAAGCGTAACATGTTTGAACAAAATCTACGCGCTAGATCTGGCTTTCAGCAGGGTGCAATTTGCCTTTTAATCACCCTCACTATCGGGTGGCTCGTTTTCGGTATTGTTTGGGCCTTCCCGCACGATCAGGCTGTCCGCTGGGTAGATAATTTGACGATAGATGCTCCTGAAGAAGCCGTAATCGCCAGTTCCCTACCAACTATTCAGCTAGAAACGGCCGTACCGCTTGCCCCTCAAATTTTAGCCAGCCCAACAGTGACCAGCAGCACCTTATCTCCTGAGATTCTCAAATCATCGCAACCACAAAGTGAACCAAGTGAAAGCCGCGATCTTCTTGTTAAGGCGCAACAAACAGGGCTTAATTTAAACAAAGTTGATAACTTAGATGTAACGTCAGCTCCGTTACCAAAACCTCTTGAAAATGCCCAGATCATTATTCCGTCGCTTGGATTAACCCACACAATCACCCAAGTACCGATTGTGTCCGGAAATTGGGATATCTCAGACCTTGGCTCACAGGTTGGACATCTACAATCCACCGGTGAATCACCTAACCAAGGCCACGCCATGACGTTTATTGGACATGCGACCGTCCCGTGGCCCGGCGTTGGCCCCTTTGCCGACCTCATTCAAGTGGAACACGGTGAGCAGATTATCTATCGTTGGGGCGGCACCGATTACGTGTATGAAGTGTCGCGCATTCTCTTAGTTGATCCCTCTGCGGTGGATACGCTCTATGAACCGGACGGTGAAATGATTATCTTAGCCACCTGCTCTAACTGGGATTTTGTTGAGCGTGAATATGATAAGCGCCTTGTGACGCAGGCCAAGCTGGTGCGGACTGAGCCATCGCCTAGTGAGGATCGGAGATTGGGGATCGGGGATCAGTAGACGGTATTCGAAGTTTAGTATTCAGTTAGCTATCTTCTCATTGCCTAATTACCTAATCCTTCGACAAAGCTCGGGAAATGTTTCCCAATTACCCAATGACCAATCTCTAATTATCAATCGCCACTTACGCTTCCCCTTCCAACTCCGCAAACACGCGTTTTGCTATCCGCTGACAGTTTAGTCCGGCAGGAATACCGCAGTAGATTGATATGTGATGAATGGTGGCCTGAATTTCACCTTTGGTGACACCATTTCGTAACGCGCCGCGCATGTGCAGCTCCCACTCTTCCATTCGATTTAAAGCGGCAATCATCGTCAAATTCATAAAGGAGCGCGTTTTAGGCGGAATCCGTTCATCACTCCAACCAAACCCCCAGCAAAATTCGGTGATCACTTCTTGAAACGGCCGTGTAAAATCATCCGCTTTCGCCAGGGAAGCCTCAACATACTCAGCTCCCAGCACGGACTTGCGCATGGCTAGCCCTTTCTCATATCTGTCTTGATCCATTTATCTCTCCATTTACGATTGTTGATTTACGATTTACGATTGAATAACCTCGTAAATCGTAAATCGTAAATCCAAAATTAAACTATGCTCTTGGTCGCTTACTTTCTGGGTCAAAAGCAGGCTCGGCCAGCACTTTGGCTGGAATCTTTGTGCCTTGTACAAGCACTTCTAAGTCTGTACCTGGGTGGCCAGCTTCGGGCGAAGTGAACGCGAAGTAAAGCGGTGCCCCAACCGAGTAGCCGTAGCCACCTGAGGTGATGGTGCCAACGGAACGGCCGTTAAACCAAACCGATTCACCCCCCACAGGATCCGCCCCGACCTCTTTCGTCACGGCATCGTCTAGCTGAAGATAAGCCAGCACCCATTTGGATACACCCTCTTCCGCTTCACGAAGGTTCGTTTCAACACCAAGATACGCTTTATCCATGCGAGCAAAATTGAGCAAACCCACCTCAGCCATGGTGACCTCATTGGTTAATTCACTACCCGAACGATACGCTTTTTCCATCCGCAAACAGTTTAAGGCGGCCGAGCCTACATGAACCATGCCCAGCGGTTCGCCAGCCTCAACGAGCGCCTCATAAACGGGCAGCATTTCCTGAATTGGGGTATGTAGTTCCCAACCAAGCTCCCCACCATAGCTAACGCGCAACGCTCTTAGAGTTACACCGGCCACATCAATTACCTGCCCCGTTAGCCAGCGGAAGCGCCCGTTATCCAAAGGTGCACTGGTGGCTTGACTCAAAATATCCCGACTCTTGGGGCCGCTTAAGGCGATCACGCCCCAATCATCAGATATATTGCGGATGTCAACATTCTCACCATCAGCAATGTTTTGGGTTAGCCAATCCATCATGGCGTGTTCACGAACAGCGGCACAGACTAGGTAGAAGTGACCGTCACCCAGCGTTGTAATCGTTGCTTCACCCTCAACACGGCCGTTTGGCAGTAACAACTGGGTCAAGGCAATCGCGCCTTGCTTTTTACGAATCCGATTGGCGCACATGCGGTTCAAAAAGGCGTGGGCATCCGGCCCCACGACATCAATCTTGCCAAACGCACTCAGGTCAGCAATCCCAGCGTGCTCACGAAGCCCCAAGCACTCACCGCGTAAAATATCAAACAGTTCAGTACGTCGGAATGAGTGAATATGTTCACGTGGCGTCCCTTCAGGTGCATACCAAAACGGCCGATCCCAACCGTATACCTCTTGATAAACGGCTCCTTTCTCTTTCAAAACCTCAAAAAGTGGTGTCGATTTCAAAGGACGACAATCAGGCCGATCCAAGCCAGGGAATGGGGTCTCATGGCGCAGCAAATAATCTTCGCGGGCTTTATTAATGCGCCAATTCTCATCAACCCACGTGCCAAAACGACGTGGATCGAAGGCCCGCATTGACACATCAGCTGCCCCATGAACCATCCACTGAGCCAAATATTTTCCACCACCTGGCCCCCAACCAATACCAATTTGGGTGCCACAGCAAAGCCAATAGTTATCCAAGCCAGGTGCAGGCCCTAATAACATATTGCCGTCGGGAGGATGCGTGATCGCTCCATGAACCACGCGCATGATGCCCTTGTCTGCCAAAATAGGCATGCGATCAAACGCATTTTCCAGCCAGGGCATAATGCGGTCATAATCCGCCTCAAAAAGCGGATTTTCTAATTCCCAAGGAGCAAAATCATCCCAAACGGTGTTAGGGTTTGCTTTTTCATAAATACCAATCAAGCCAGCATCTTGCTCCATGCGAATGTAGCCTGACACCAAGCGATCATCCCGCACGACGGGCAACTCTTTGCCGGCCTCTTTGAGTTCGATAAATTCAGGAACAGGCTCGGTGACGAGATAGTGGTGCGTCATGTTGGTAATGGGGAGATCGAGGCCAACCCATTGCCCAACCTGTCGAGCAAAACAGCCTGCGGCATTAACAACAATCTCGCACAGCCAGTTCCCCTGCTCAGTTTCAACAAGCCACTCCCCATTGGGTTGACGAGTGGTATTCGTTACTCGATTACTGCGAATAACTGTGGCCCCTAGCTGGCGCGCCCCTTTGGCAAAGGCAAATGCCGCACCGGCTGGATCGACGTGCCCATCCTCGGGTGTGTGGAGCGCCCCAATGACGCCTTCAGTATTGTAAAAGGGATGTAGTTCGTTGACGCGCTCTGGCCCAACCAATTCCATGGGGTGCCCCAAGGCTTGCCCAAGTGAGTAGGTCATTTTTAGCCAATCATGCTCATCATTTGTGTACGCCAAGCGAAAACTGCCGCAGCCGTGAAATGAGACCGCTTGCCCTGTCTCTTCTTCAAGGCTTTTATACTTGGCAATGCCGTACCCTACCATTTTGGCGATAGCATAACTTGAGACGGAGTGGGTAATTTGCCCCGCCGCATGCCACGTTGAGCCAGAGGTCAATTCGGCTTTTTCAATCAGGACGCAATCTGTCCACCCCTCGTGGGCAAGGTGGTAGAGGAGACTGCATCCCATAATGCCGCCGCCAATAATGACGACTTTTGCGGTTTGTGGTGCGTTTGTCATTTTTTCTTCTCCATTTTTAATACAAAACGGACACAGATACGGATTTTTTTGGTTATTTAACGGCTGTTGCCACAATTTGCAACGTTTCATAACCAAAATTTACAATCCAACCAACCTGCAAACCTAACGCTCTCAGGTATGTCCGAGTTTTTATAAAATCATGCACAGGGATACGCTCTAATGATGAACGAATGTGTAAAAGAAATTTACCCGCAATCAAAAAATATCTTGTGTATTGACGGCCAACAATTTCAGAGTTCCATATTGCTTCAACTTCAACATCTCGTGAATATGGCACATTAAGAAAAGACAGCTCTGCTTCTAGTAAATTTCTATAAATCTTTTCAGAAAATCCTAGGCCATACTCGGTTGCTAACTTTCTGATTGCTCTTTGAACCACCCGAAGCGTTTGTTTATCAAGCTCACTGATAAAAGGCATCATTCGCTCGTATTTCTCTTCGACCTTGAACTGAACAGGTTCAAATATCATCCGTTGGATCCCTACTTTTGGATGAGCAAAATTAATCAGCATTCCTAAATTCATCTGAAAAATGTTTAAATATTGTAAAAGTTGGGCTTGATTTATTTCTGGAAACTGCCGTCCCTTAAAATCGAGCAAAACTTTCAATTCCAAAACAATTTTGTCCCAAACAACAATATCGGGTTCAAACACATAAACCTCCACCCCTCGATGAATCAAAAAGCGTCTCACTTTTGATTGAAATGGGATGCCTTGTTGAGCCAACAACCTACAAAGCGTCTAGTGGTAGATTTCTTCTGACCAACCCGCTCCCATTTCATTTCTGACTTTAAAAACAAGTTCAATAATTTGCTCCATCTCATGTTCATACAACCAATTTCCCATCTCATCACCCTCCAAAACACAAAAATAAAAATAATTCCGTATCAGTGTCCATCAAAACTCAAAACAAACAGTTTGCAATTTTGGGGGGACTTTAATTATTGGGTTATCAAGTCAGATGCAATAATGAGCATCAGCTATTCCTCAATAAATTAACCATCTTTATCCGCGTTCCTCCCTATCCGCATTCAAAAATCAGAAACACTATCTAAAATTCCCGCCCCGGCGCTTTGAAACAATCCATCTTGTAAAGAATTAATCGGAACCCACCTCGGCTTTTCTGCAGAACCATCAGTGACTTCAGTATCAACGAGCAGTTGAGTTGAATGAGGCTTAGCGTGCATATAAATGTGTATACCGTGATAGGCCGTTTGGGATGGATCATAGTAGAAAAACAGCTCCTCAATAAAAGCTTGCTGACCCACTTTAATTAGAATCCCTGTCTCTTCCAAGACTTCGCGTTTTAACGTTTCTTCCATTGTTTCACCGAGCTCTATCCCACCTCCTGGGAGATGATATTTGCCTGTGGCTTTAAGGTTTAATGTCAACAGTTTTTGTTGATGAACAATAATTGCAAAAACGGCAGGCCGAAACACGAGTTCGTTTTGGGGAACTTGAATAATTGAGCCGTCCAGTTTGATGCAATTGATTAACATTTAGATTGGGAATTAGTCATTAATTATTTAACGCATACACCGCCACGGGTTCTCCAAGCGTCTCCATCACAGGCTCAATGCCTAATCCGGGCTTGTCAGAAACCATAGCACGGCCGTTTTCCTTCCAGTAGCCGCCCGTGGCTGTAAGCACAGAATGATGCTGGCTACAATCCCACGTGGCCCGATCAAATTCAACGGGGGTAGAGAAGGCAAGGTGGATAACGGCCGTATCTGAAATCGCACTGCCGCCGGTATCCTCAATATTCATTTTGATCCCCGTTTGGACACAGAAATCACGCATTAACTTTGCTTTTGTTAAGCCGCCCACTCGCCCCACCTTCAGACCAATTGCTTGCGCCACGTTGTGACGCTGCGTCATCAAAAGCGACTCAAACGATTGAATCGATTCATCTATAATGATGTTGTGATGGGTTAGTTCGCGCACCTGGCGGCATTGGTCAATCGTTTCACAAGGCTGTTCAAAAAAGGCGCGACTATCCTTCGTGGCGTTCATCACGGCAATCGCCTCACTTGGCAACCACGCCCGATTGACATCAAATGTAATTGTGTCCCCGGAAGGTGCGTCTGCTAACAGCGCATTGATGCGCTCGATATCAGTATCGACATCCGATCCACCCACTTTGGCAGAATGAGTTTTGTATCCCTTGGCTCGATAGCTCCGCACATTTTCAACCATCCCCTGTGGTGAATCCGTTGAAATGCTGCTGTGTAAAGGGATTGACTCTTGATATTTGCCTCCAAGCAGGGCGTAGAGCGGTAAGCCAGCCTGCTTGCCGAGAATATCCCAGCACGCCATGTCAAAAGGAGACTTAATGTAGAGATGCCCAGGCAGGGCAGTATCCATTGTGCGATTAATTTGCTCAAGATGCAGCGGGTTTTCACCCAGCAAGACGGGCGCTAACTCTGCTGCCCCCGCGCGAATCCCGCCTCCAAAAGCAGGTAGATAGGTGACGCCCCAAGGGCAACCTTCTCCCCAGCCCGTAAGTCCGGCATCAGTATCAATAGCCACAATGGTGCTGTCTAATTTCTCAAACTTCAGCCGCCCACCAGATAGCCAGTATGGTTTGTTGAGCGGTAGGTCAACTTGGTAAACGCGAATGCAGGTAATTTTCATGTCCTGCTCTCTTAACAGTAAATCGTAAATAGTAAGTGAGTGATTATTCACTTTTTACTTTTCACTCGTCACTGTGGTGGAATGATCACCATCTTCCCAATATGCTTTTTTTCTAGAAAGGCGTTTTGGGCTTCGTGAATCTGATCAAGGGGGTAGGTAGAGTAGAGCAACGGCCGTATTTCATTATTCTCCACATAGCCCAAAAGATCAGGGAAAACATTGAGCGTCGTTATCGTTGAGCCAATCAATTCCCAGTCGAACAGGTATAAGTGACTGATATCAACCTCTACCTTTTTGCCCCCAATGGCACCTGAAGTAACATACCGTCCACCTCTCGCTAAGACGCTCAGTAGCTGGTCAAAGACAGGTCCCCCAACCACATCAGCCGCCACCGTCACCTGCGGCCGTCCAGCGACCGATTCAATCACTGTCTTCCAATCGTCGACACCGCGTCGAATAACCGCATCTGGACCAATCGCGAATACCTCATCTGCCTTAGCGTTGTTGGTGAGCGCAATTGCTTTCGCTCCTCGTCGCTTGACGAGCTGAATAAGCGCTGAGCCAACCCCACCGGAGGCTCCGGTAATAAACACGACGTCATCAGCCGTGACGCGAGCGCGCACCAGCATATTTTCAGCGGTAGTGTAGGAGCAGGAAAGCGTGGCTAGCTCTTCATCCCGCCAGTCTGAGTTAATCTGGCCTAAATTTGTGATGGGGATAGCCACATATTGAGCATATCCACCGTCACACTCGCTGCCAAAATAGCCCACCAAGTCGCGGTTCATGGGCTGAGACCAATCTCGGAGCCAGTTATCGCTCATGACTCGGCTATCCAACCATTCATCTGCTACCCCTTCACCGAGCGCCACAACATACCCCACCACATCTGCCCCTTGGATGCGTGGGAATTGGATACCGGTATTGCCCCAGCCCCCAATTGAATCATCCTCAACCGAGTCAAACCCTTCGGTACCGCCACTGGTGGTATCTCCGGCGACGGAATCATCGTACCAGCCAATACGGGTGTTGATGTCGGTGTTGTTCATGCCGCAAGCGGCAACTTTGACCAGCACCTCGCCTGCTTTGGGGATGGGTACAGGCCAATCGTGCCGAATTTCTAGCTTGTCAAAGCCGCCGTGCCCAGTAAGGACGGCAGCCGTCATTGTTGTGGGAATATTTGATGTCATAACCACTCTCTTTTTGTAACGACAGGCGGGGAATTTAGCTCACCCGTCCATGCCCAAATTGTTAACATTGGTTCGTCTTGTGTTTGCATGCCGTGAGACACCATTGTGTCGTGGAAAATTGCAGCACCTGGGGATTGAGGTTGGGGCTTATCTGTGCCAAGTTGCCATACGGCCGTTCCTGCTAACGGCATGTAAAATTCAATCGCAGGGTGATGATGGGGTGGATAAAAAAGCCTTGGTGCTTGAATAGATAATCCGACAGCGACCTCATCGCTTAAATAAACGGCCGATTCAACAGCCCGATGCGGATGACCAACGAGCTGAGCGTAAGCAAACCCTTTGGCAAAATCCGGTGAAATGTAATTTGCGGGGGAGGGAATCCACTTCATTTGCCATGCCACCTCACGCAGCACCATCATTAGTGGTTCGCAGTGGGATGCTGTTGGCATTTGCAAGCAGGGTTCAAGCCATTGCTTGACCAGCGGCGGAATAAACGTCTCCCGATCCACTGGCTCCCCTAACTTTTTCAATGCATCAATAGACGGCCGTAAATGCTCAACCCCTACCGAGGTCATCTCTAGCCACTGTTCAAAAAACCGAATTGTTTCTTGGAGTAGTTTTTGCATATGGGCCTTTTAGCGTGTCAGCATGTCAGCATGTCAGCGGTTGCAATGTTGCAGAGTTGCAGGGTTGCAAGGTTGCAAATTTCCCCTTGTCACCTCATCACCTACTCACTATCACCCCACCGCATCCATAACCAGTTTCTTGAGTTCAAACGCCGTGTTCTCACTCGATGTCGTTGCCACGCCTGAAGGGTCAAGCACGAGAGGGCCGGGAGAATA
>JBCCFD010000207.1:0-13147 GCA_039029915.1 Chloroflexota bacterium | reverse complement strand
TGAGTCAGGCTACAATGGCGAGCCAATTACGATTGTAGCTACAATTGGCCAGGTACAAGATGTCGCTCAAAATATTCTGGGCGAAGGTGGCGAAGTTCAGTTGCTACTGGGCGAAGGCGTTGACCCCCATCTCTATGTGCCAGTTGAAAGCGATCTTGAAGCTTTCCAAAATGCCGACATAATACTCTACAGCGGTCTCAATTTGGAAGCGCAGATGGCTGACATTATGGAACAGATTGGTGAAAATCAGGGAATTCCAGTTTTAGCTGTAGCCGAATCGATTCCGAGTGGTTTGGTCGTCGATGAAATTGGTGGGGAGCCCGGAACATCTGATCCTCATATTTGGGGTGATGTGGGCCGCTGGCGTTTCGTGGCTAGCGCGATTCTTGATACGCTCGTGGAATATTCACCGGAAAACACCGCCTATTTCACAGCTAATTATGAGGAATATGCAAGCAAATTAGAATTGCTTGATGCGTGGGCTGAAACCGCTTACGCGACAATTCCGGCGGAGCAACGTAAATTGGTGACCGCACACGACGCCTTCCAATATTTGAGTTTGGGGTACGATTTGGAGGTTTTTGCACCACAGGGTATCTCCACAGAGGCTGAAGCGAGCGTCGCTGATATTGATACGGCCGTTAACTATGTCGTCGAAAACGATGTTCCAGCTATATTCTTTGAAAGTGCTATACCAATTGATACAGTCGAAGCGATTGTTGAAGGGGCAGCGGCTCAGGGTCACGAGGTATCAATAGGCGGCGAACTGTTTGCTGATACCATGGGCAGTTTTGGCACCTTTGAAGGGACCTACATTGGTATGATAACCTCAAATGTTGAAACCATCGTTCCGGCGTTAGGAGGCGAAGTTCCTCCACGTCCCTTTGGTGAAGAGTAAGGCGAAGATAGAATGAGCGCAACAGCCAAGCAGTTATCAGCTTTGATTCACTGTGACAGGCAGTTGCAGTCATAAAATCGCCTGTAAACCAGCATGCCCAATAAGATTTAAAAATCTTATTGGGCATGTCTATCGAAAAATAAGTTGAGGAACTGATGAAACCACCGCTACCTATTGTTGTAGAGGATTTAACCGTAGCCTACCGAGAAGAACCAGTGCTATGGGATATTGATGTCACGTTTATTGAAGGATCACTAACGGCCATTGTCGGCCCAAACGGGGCCGGAAAATCAACCCTGCTAAAAGCAATCTTGGGGCTACTTACCCCTGCCGCAGGAAGCGTCACTATTTTTGGCAAAGGCTTTAAAGAGCAGCGTCAATTGGTGGCTTATGTTCCTCAGCGGGGTAGTGTTGATTGGGACTTTCCAACCAATGCTTTAGATGTCGTCATGATGGGTCGTTATGGGCATTTAGGCTGGTTTCGGCGGGCGGGACACTCAGTGCAGAAACTGGCAATGGAAGCCTTGGAAAAGGTAGGCATGGTAGATTATGCTCATCGGCAGATTAGTCAACTTTCCGGTGGCCAACAGCAGCGCGTTTTCTTAGCCCGCGCCCTTGTTCAGGATGCCCAAATCTATCTGATGGACGAGCCGTTTCAAGGCGTCGATGTCACGACAGAAAAAGCGATTATTGAGGTGCTACACACGCTCCGCTCAAGAGGAAAGACTGTCGTTTGCGTTCATCACGATCTGGAAACCGTCCCTGAATATTTCGATCAAGTCCTGCTGTTGAATGTGCGCGCTATTGCCAGCGGTCCAGTGGCTGATGTATTTACTACTGAAAATTTAGGCAAGACTTACGGCGCACGCAAAGGTGTGAATTTAGCAGCCTTCGCCCCCCGATCCAACGGAGCCAAAAACTAGAAGAACTCACATGGATATTATCGAATTTATTACGTCAATCTTTACTAGTTACACCTTACGTAATGTGGCGATGGGAGCAGCAATCATGGGGGGTGTGAGCGGTGCCCTAGGGGCTTTTGCCATGCTACGTAAACAAAGCCTGATGGGTGATGCCATGAGCCATGCCGCGCTTCCGGGTATTGCCATCATCTTCATATTGACCCAACTTAAGACTGCAGCTGCTCTATTTTTGGGGGCATTTGTTTCGGCATGGCTTGGCGCCTTGTTGGTGATGGTCGTCGTGCGTTATACCCGGATCAAAGCTGATAGTGGTTTAGGGCTGGTTTTAGCCGTCTTCTTTGGTTTGGGGTTAGCTTTACTAAGCTGGATTCAGCGCAGCATGGGGGCAAATCAAGCTGGTTTAGACAAATATTTATTTGGTCGGGCTGCGACCCTAGTTCAAGACGATGTGATCACCATTGCCATCTTTGGAGCAGTCGCCATTATTCTAGTCGTCATTTTTTGGAAAGAGTTTAAATTAATCTGTTTCGATGTAGACTTTGCGGCAACACTAGGCTTCCCAGTTCGCTTTCTTGATGTACTGTTAACGTCACTCATTGTATTGGCGATCGTCCTAGGCTTACAAATGGTGGGCGTGGTATTGATGGCCGCTATGGTCGTTGCCCCAGCAGCAGCGGCCCGACAGTGGACTGACAACTTGGCTAAAATGGTTATATTATCAGCCCTATTTGGCGCATTGTCAGGGTCACTAGGAGCCATTATCAGCGCGACGGCTAGGGGACTATCAACCGGACCCATCATCGTTTTAACCGCTAGCGCTTTTGCCGTTTTCTCGCTGCTGTTCGCTCCAAATCGTGGTTTGGTGTGGGATTGGCTGAGGAGACGACGTAATAATCGCCGTTTGGCCGCAGTGCGGGTGTTAGAGGTACTCCACGACCTCTCCCAAAACCATACCAATCCCCAGCACCCTCATCCGACAGCAACCTTGCAAGCCACGCTGCCGTCTTACGCCGTACCGGTTACTTTAAAAAGGCTTGAGAGTGAGGGTTTGGTCAAGCAACCAACTGCTGGCCAGTGGACGATTACGCAATCCGGCATACGGCGTACATATCAACTGTTTAATGATGAACAAACAAGTTCGTCCCCGAATCAATCTCAGGAGGTGCGTGCATGAGTAGCAACGCTTTAATCATTCAAGGGGTTGGCATTGTTGTGGCGGTCGCGTGCGCATTGCCCGGCGTTTTTTTGGTGCTGCGCCGGGCCGCAATGGTTAGTGATGCCATTAGCCACTCCGTTTTGTTTGGCATTGTGGTTGGGGTAATGGCTTTTGAGCTTGAGGTCGGTAGCCCATTCCTCATTTTGATGGCCGCATTGAGTGGCTTGCTAACGGTTTGGTTGGTCGAACTGGTTATAAAGAGCGGGCGTCTAGCCAACGACGCGGCTATCGGTCTGATATTTCCTATTTTGTTTAGTCTAGCCATTGTAATTATCAATGTTTTTGCCCGCAATACGCATATTGATGAACATGTCGTACTACTTGGCGAGTTAGTTTTCGCGCCAATCAATCGCGTGAGAATATTCGGTGCATCGATTCCTGAAGGTTTTGTGGTCATGGGTAGCATTCTGATTGTTAATCTTGTGCTACTATTGCTGTTTTACAAAGAGCTAAAAATCACCACTTTTGACCCAAGTTTAGCGGCCGCCTTAGGCTTCTCCCCAACGCTCATTTATTACGGGCTAATGACAATGGTTTCGATCACGGCCGTAGGTGCATTTGATCACGTTGGGGCTATTTTAGCCATTGCACTCATGATTGCTCCAGCGTCCACGGCCTATTTGTTAACCAACAATCTTAAGTGGATGATTATTCTAAGCGCATTTTTTGGGTCTATATCGGCCGTTAGTGGTTACTGGGTTTCCAATTGGTTGGATGTTAACACGTCCGGCACAATCGCAGCTATGACAGGGGTCTACTTTTTGCTAGCCTTGGTATTTGCTCCCGAACATGGTTTGTTAGCTCGCTTCATTGAAGCGACCCAACGCCGTCGCCGTTTTGCCGTAGAGATGCTGGTTTTTCATCTGTTCAATCATGAAAACACACCTGAGCAAGCAAATGAAAGCAGTGTGACCCATTTTATGGAGGTTCTCAACTGGCAACCCGAAAAGATTACTCAGACCACCAATCAGGCTGTTCAAACTGGATTAGTTCATCGTAAAAATGGTCAACTTGAATTGACTGGAAAAGGACGCCAGCTAGCCGAAACAGTCATGGCTCGATGATAGTGTAACGTTTGCTCTATATGAAATCTCCATGGAATGAAATGAGTTTAGGACTTACGCAAATAGCGGTCGCTGAGCCTGTCGAAGTGACTTTCTTAACCCTTCGACAGGCTCAGGGTGCGTAAGTCCTGGAGTTCTTAAATATCGATAAAATCTACGTTCGCTGCCGAGCCAATACCATTGTCCGGCAATGGCTAAAGTCAAACCTTCACTGGGTTTCAATGAAGCTTGTCGTCCAACTATGTTATTAATCGATCTATGCTTGTTGTTTTTGGGTTGGTTCGTTGCTCAGATTGTTTTTAACGAGTATGAAGCCCATGTTCCCCTATCGAAGAGAGTGTTCAAGTTCTGCATCATTCTCATTGCCCTTTCAGCTATTCACTATTTCGGAAGCCGAATAGCCTTTTTTTCAGTAATTGCTTTGATGAGTATCGGTATCGGGATTCTCCACGGATATTGGTTTCACTATCGCAACGGCATTCATTGGCGAACAGCTCACCCCAAAGAAAAATATTTCCAGCTAATCGGAAAAGAATAAACATTTATTTTTCATTTATCCCCAATCTGAAAAGAAGATTTCTTAAACAGTGTTATTTCGCACAATTTGCGAAACTTTCTTCTCAAAAAACACGTTAAATAAACAATATTTCTCTGATTTTAGATAACAGACATTTTCTTTCGGTAGTATGGTAATATTGAGAAAGGATATGCACAGTTATGGCAAATCAGCTTGACGATCTTGACCGTAAAATTTTAGATATTATGCAAGGAAACGGCCGTATTTCTAACGCCCAACTGGCTGAAAGAATCAGCCTCTCCCCTGCCGCCACGCACAAGCGGTTGAAGCGCTTAGAGCAAGAAGGCTACATCGAAGGGTATTACGCCAAAATCAATCGGCGTAAATTGGGCTATCGGATGCTTTGCTACATCCACATTAGCATCAAAACCCACTCACGGGATGAGCTCAATAAGTTTCGCGAGATGCTTAAAGAAATGCCTGAGGTTTTGGCCTGCAGCTTTGTAACGGGTGAGTTTGATTATGTGGTCAAGGTGGCCATTCGGGATGAAGCTGACCTAGAAAGTTTCATTTTGAATAAGATCACGCCGGTCCCTGGCGTTTCACAAGTCAGCACGCGTCTCGTGGTGGCTGAAATCAAGAATGGCACAACTCTACCTGTACATATCACACAAAAAGATTAACAAATATTAAGGCAAAATGCACAATTTTTATACTATAATCGCCGTATAAGTTGCAATATTTCCCACAATTGCAGCTTTCTGTAAAACATTAGTACCTTCAAACCGGCATGATGGTGTAAAGCACGCTTTCTATCACTTATCTGCAAAGGAGTCTCAAATGGCGGCCCCACTGGTCCAGCTGAATTCAGAAAATTGTCAACAAATTGAGCCAAATTCTCTAGTTATTCGCACCCCAATCAAAAATTCAACAACCATTGACCAAAAAACGGCCGTTTCTGACTACAAAATGGCACTAATCAGTCGTCACGTTAGCTTACTTGGTAGACGAGAAGTACTAAACGGCCGTGCCAAATTTGGCATCTTTGGAGCGGGCAAAGAGATCATCCAAGTTGGGATGGCACACGCCTTTGAAAAAGGGGATTTTCGCGCCGGCTATTATCGCGATCAAACTTTAATGATGGCGCTCAACCTCCTTTCACCCCAACAGCTCTTTGCTGCCCTCTATGCCCACACAGATGTTGAGGCAGAGCCAACCACTGCTGGTCGAATTATGAATGCCCATTTTGGAACCCGCATGCTTGATGATGATGGCAACTGGCTTACTCAAGCTGACCGATTTAACGTGTCGTCTGATACCTCACCAACGGCAGGGCAGATGCCGCGCCTAGTTGGGTTAGGCTACGCCTCTCGACTTTATAGAGAGCTTAATGAGCTGAAGGAAATGACCAATTTTTCAAAAGGTGGGTCTGAAGTTGTCTTTGGCACGATTGGCAACGCCAGCAGCGCTGAAGGGCTTTTCTGGGAGGCTATCAACGCGATTGGCGTCTTGCAGGCCCCGGTCGTGCTCTCAATTTACGATGACGAGTATGGCATTTCAGTGCCCAATAAACATCAATTCACCAAAGGATCGATCGGCCCTCTTCTAAATGGATTCCAGAAACAGCCTACCGACACTCAGGGGTTCAATATTTACACAGTTGAAGGGTGGGATTATCAGAAGCTGTGCGATGTCTATGCACAAGCGGCCAAAGACGCTAGGCGAGATCATACACCCTCAATTGTTCACGTCATTGACGTAACCCAACCGCAGGGCCACAGTACGTCAGGTAGCCATGAAAGATATAAGTCTGAAGAACGACTCGCTTGGGAAGCTGAACATGATGGCCTCGTTAAAATGAAACAGTGGCTTCTGGATAAACAATTTGCCACTGAGGATGAGCTCGCTTCGCTTGAAGCCGAGGCCAAGCAAATAGCCAAAGAAGCTCGAAAGGCCGCTTGGGATGCATACACAGCACCTAAAAAGGATGAAGCAGTTGGCCTAAGTACGCTTTTGGAAGAGGCGGCACAGGTTTCTCATTACCCTGAACAACTATTAGAGTTAATACGGCCGTTAATCAAAAATCGCCACCCCAATCGTAAAGAGATGTTCGAAGTCGCCCATCAGGCGCTCAAACTGCTCCACCAAGAAAACCATCCAGATTACACAACCTTATTAGCGTGGCGCGAAGAAAACTTTAACAAATCCGCCACCCTCTACAATTCCCACCTTTATAGCCAATCAGATGAATCCGCTCTCAATGTGCCCATAATTCCCGTCGAACTGGAACCCAATGAAATGGTGCGTGGATTTGAAATTATCCAGAGAAATTTTGACAAGCTGCTTGAAAAAGAGCCTAAGCTCGTCATTTTTGGTGAAGATGTTGGCTTTTTAGGCGGCGTCAATCAGGGGTTAGCAGGGCTTCAGGCAAAATATGGAGAACTCCGCGTGTCGGATACTGGCATTCGCGAAATGACAATTGTTGGGCAGGCAATCGGACTGGCCCAGCGAGGACTAAAGCCGATCGCTGAAATCCAGTACATCGACTATATCCTCTACGCTATCCCAGCCCTTGCGGATGATCTAGCCACGCTTCACTGGCGCACGAAAGGTGGCCAAAAAGCGCCCGTCATTATTCGGACCCGCGGGCATCGCTTAGAAGGGGTTTGGCACTCCGGTTCACCAATGGGTTCGCTGGTCTCCCTGCTGCGGGGCATTCATATTGCTGTCCCCCGCAATATGACCCAAGCGGCTGGCTTTTACAACACTCTTTTGCAGGGAGACGACCCAGCTATCGTGGTTGAGCGACTCAACGGGTATCGACTTTCGGAAGAACTACCGTCAAATTTAGGCGACTTTACAGTGCCTCTGGGCGTGCCCGAAATTTTACGAGAAGGTCATGATGTAACGATCGTGACTTATGGGGCAGCGTGCGATTATGCCCTTAACGCGGCCAAAGAACTGGCGGCCGACAATATTTCGGTCGAGGTCATCGATGTACAAACGCTCTTGCCTTTTGATATTCACAAGGTCATTGTTGAGTCTCTAGAAAAAACGAGCCGTTTGGTTATTTTGGATGAGGATGTGCCCGGCGGGGCGTCTGCTTTTATGATGCACAAAATTTTGGAAGAACATGGCGGGTATGAGTGGCTTGATTCTGAACCCGTGACGATTACGGGTAAAGAACATCGGCCCGCCTACGGTACCGATGGTGACTACTTCTCAAAACCAAACGTTGAGGAGATTGTAGAAAAAGTTTATGGCATGATGCATGAAAGCAATCCGGCCCTGTATCCGTCAATTTGGCAACGAAAGGAGACTGAGTTCGCATGGCAAATGAGCTAATTCTGCCGCTGATGGGTGAAGGGGTGGTTGAAGCCCAAATCGGTCGCTGGCTTATAGAGGTTGGTGACGAGGTCAATGAAGGTGATCCCATCGTTGAGGTGGAAACGGATAAGGTGACGACTGAACTGGAATCTGAGTTTAGTGGCACTCTGTTGGAAATATTGGTTCCTGAGGGAGAAACGGCCGTTTTGCATCAGCCACTTGCCCTAATTGGAGAGAAGAACGGTCAAAAGTTAACCGTTAACAATCAACAATCAGCCGAAAACACCCAGCTAAACACGAAAAACACCCCTACCCCAATCTCTCAATCTCCCAATCCTACCCAATCCCCAATCCCCAAGCCCCAATCCCTAGTCCCCGCCTACCCCACACCAAACACCCGCATCTCTCCCGTTGTCAAACGCATGGTGGCTGAGCATCAGCTGGATTTAGCCTTGATTGCTGGGACTGGTAAAAACGGCCGTATTACGAAACGGGACGTTGAAGCGTATCTCAGAAAGGCAGAAGACGAAGGGCAGAAGGCAGAAATCAACAGTCAGCAGACAATTAGTAACAATCAACAGTCAACGGTTGCCAAGCGCTCAGAAAGCAAGCAACTTCCGAACCGCCCAGCACCCCAATCACCGAATCCACCAATGACCCAATCTGCCAATCTTCAAAACAGCGAACTCATGCCGCTTTCTAACATGCGGCGACGCATTGCGGAGCATATGGTCTTTAGCAAGCAAGAAAGTCCGCACGCTACCACGGTGTTTGAGATCGATTTTGAGGCGGTAGCCAATGACCGCCGGTCTGAAAAAGAAAACTTTGCCCAGCGGGGTGTCAAGCTAACCTACATGGCCTACATCGGCATGGCGGTGGTGACAGCGCTGCAGCAGGTGCCCACTGCAAATGCCCAGTGGCAAGATGAGGGAATCTTATTGCACCGAAATATCCATCTAGGCATGGCAACGGCCGTTGATAATGGACTTATCGTGCCCGTCATTAAAAATGCAGACACGCTTAACCTGTTTGGGATGGCAACGGCCGTTGACCAACTGGCCCAAAAAGGACGTGCCGGGAAGTTGCAGTCTGGCGATTTGCAGGGTGGTACATTCACCATCACCAATCACGGCGTGTTTGGCAGTCTTTTTGCCACACCCATCATCAATCAGCCGCAAAGCGGTATTTTAGGCATTGGCACGATAGAAAAACGAGTTTGCGTTGTGGATGATATGATCGCGATTCGTCCCAAATCATACTTTAGCCTCTCCTTCGATCATCGCATCCTTGACGGCGCAGATGCCGACCGTTTTGTCCAAATCGTCAAACAAACCATCGAAAACTGGTCCTAAAACAAGGTCAATATTGAAACCTTTGGAAAATATCTTGCGTACAGGGAAATAGTGAACGACAATCTATAATCAATTGAATTGAGCGTTGCCTGTAACGCTCACGAAGAAAAAATTTTTAGCCTATAGATTTTCTTCCATTTACCAAAATTCATGTTTGAAAAAATAATGTAGAGATCATATACCCGGTTAAATTTTGCCGGGTATTTTCAATCTTTGTGCAAAAGGATTATCCGATGGATTACAGTGCGCTTTTAAAACGAGCGTGGGAGCTTGTTTGGAATAATAAATTTATGTTTGGGCTTGGCTTTTTAGCCGCCCTAGCTAGCGGGAGCGGCGGAAGCAGCGGTGGAAACTTCAACACGGGTGCGCCAGTAGGCGACTCAACAGATTTTGATGTGACCCCTGAGATTTTTCAAAATTTAGAACAGTATTGGGCAGAGTTTGCCATCTTAACAATCGCGGTTGTCATCTTTCTAATCATCCTAAGTTTGGTGTTTTGGCTGTTTAGCCTCGTTGGTAAAGCGGGTATGATTGATGCGGCAGTTCGGCTCGACGCTGGTGAGCAGATGACGTTTGGGCAAGCCTTTTCAGCCGGCACCCAAAAATTAGGCTCAATGGCTGGCTTAAGCCTCCTCCTCTACCTACCCACAATCATTATTCTAACCCTTCTCTTGATTAGCATTGGCTTTACGGTTGGCGGCATCATTGCCGCAGAAGTTGCCGGCTCTGGCGGGGATTTTAGTGGTGCAGCAGCGGGATTGGGCGTCACGACTTTAATTTGTTTTGGGCTTCTGGCCTGTCTATTGGTGCCTTACGGCATTTTTGTGACCGTTGTACATCCATTTGCCCAGCGGGGGCTTGTGTTGCGTGACATGGGCATCGTCGAAAGCATTCGTCACGGCTGGAACGTTGTTAAAGAAAACATTGGTGATGTCTTGGTGCTGGCCGTTATCTTTGCCGTTGTCGGGGTTGGGTTTGGAATTTTAACGGCCGTTATCATCGTCCCGGTCGCCCTCATTGTCTTTTTACCTACAATCTTAGCCGTCATCAACGGCGGTGCATTTGGTATTCTAAACGTGGTAATGATTATTTTGGGTGTTATTGCCATCGGCTTGCTGAGTGCGGCGGTTCAATCGGTGATGCTCGCGTTCCGGTCAACGGCCGTTACCCTCGCTTACCAACAGTTTATGCCTGCCTCGAGCAAAAAAGAGCTGCTCATTTAGAAAAAATCACGGATTTAGGGCGGGAAACATCATCGCCCTAAATCCCCCTCATAGCCAACTACGGAAAACGATTCCAACGCAGCGACAGCCCTACGCTCACCAGCACAAACACCGCCCCTATCAACGAAAAGACAAAGCTAATTTCAGTCTCTTGCTCCTGCAGCGTGATTTCTGTAGGCAAATTTCTAAAAATATCAAAGAGCTGATCGGAATTTTCTGCTCGATAATATTCCCCGCCCGTAATCATAGCCACATCTTGCAGCGTTTGTTCATCAATTACCAGAAACTGTCGAAATCCGCCAAAGTTACCGCCACCAAAACCACCGCCACCAAAGCCACCCCCATTTCCAAAGCCGCCGGAAAAAGCGTCGCTTCCTATTTGTTGACCGGTACACACCATTTCGGTTGGATTATCAGTCCCAAACCCAATTGTAAAAACGCGAACCTGACGTTCGGCGGCCAGCAAGGCGGCGTCAAGCGGGAAAATGCCTTGACTATTGGCCCCATCCGTTAGCAAAACGATGATATCAGGCTGATAAATTGGATTATCTAAATCTTGATCAAAAGCGCGGTCGCCAAGATTGACGGCACTAAACTCAACCGCCTCATTAATTTCAGCGATGGCGTCTATCGATTTGAGCGTCGCGCTCCCAATGGCTGTGCCCAATGACGTCGTCAAATTCTCAATGGCTGAAGTTAATTGTTCTTTATCATTTGTTGGTGGCACAATAATTTCTGCAAATCCGGCAAAAGCGACAATGCCCATCTTTGTCCCGTCAGCTTGCTCGTCAATAAACTCAAGCGCTGCCTCTTGGGCAACGGTTAATCGATTAGGTGGAACATCTGTCGCACACATACTGCGCGACACATCGAGCGCCAGAATGATGGATGTGCGGCTTAGGGGCACTTCTATCACTGAGGCCGGGCGAGACATCGCCAGGAGCAAACTGCTCACACCGAGGAGAAAGAGCACAAAGGGAAGATGTTGACGCCAGCGTGACCGTTTTGGTACCGCCGCCCGAATCAGCGACACATTGGAAAAGCGAACGGCAAATTTGCGCTTGCGACGCAGGTTCCAAATGTACAGTCCAACAAGGATAGGAACGAGTAAAAGGGTTAAAAGTAGCCAAGGCCAAAGAACGGTCATGATATTTATACCTACTCCCTACGGTACACGCCCAAACCAGATAAAGGAGCAGGCACCGCCGATTAATAAAAAGAGAACAGCCAACCCTGAAACAATGGCCGTAATTTCCATTTTTTCACCTCGCACGGCTAACTGTAAATCGATATTTTGATAAATCTGTTCCAATTGTTCACTATTGCTGGCTGAAAAATAGTCGGCGTTGGTTAAACTAGCGATCTCCTTGAGACTCTGTTCATTGAGCTGCGTCACAACATTAAACCCATCTAAGCTGAGCACCGCGCCTTCAACACTTCCAACCCCAATTGGATAAATACGAATGCCAGCTTGAGCGGCAATATTGGCGATTTGCAAAGGATCAAGATCGTTTGTATTTTCTCCATCGGTCAATAAAACAATCACGGCCGAATTTAACTGCTCAATGTTTAGCTCTGGCACGTCACTATCGAGCGTTTCAAGGTCAAATTCAATCGGCTCTTCCGAGAGCGCATTAAGCGATGAAAAGATGCCTTCACCTAGCGATGTCCCCCCTTCGGGGGATAAGCGCTCAATGGCGGCTAAAACGGCCGTTTTGTCATCCGTCGGTGGCTGTACGGTTAAGCCCCCGTTGCTAAACGCCACCACCCCTAGGCGAATGGTGCTGGGCTGCTCTTCAATAAACAGTTTGGCTGCCTCTTTGGCGGCATCTAAACGAGTCGGCTCCAAATCGTCAGCCATCATGCTGCTTGAGACATCAAACGCTAAGATCACCGTGCCTTCAATGCGCGGCAATGAGACCACAAGCTCAGGCCGCCCCAGGCCAAACATCAGTAGGGCAATCCCAACAAGATAAAAAATAAAGGGCAAGTGACGCCGAAACCCTAAGCTGTTGCCCTGACGATTTTGAGCCACGCCAAACGGGCTGAGGGAAACGGCCGTGTTCTGTCGCTGTTTCAAGATGCGCCAATACACCAAAACGAACACAGGTAATAAAAGCAAAGACAGAAGCAGCCATGGCCAGATAAACGACATGCTACAAACGCCTCCGCTTTTTTCGTAAGGCAATCATTTGGAGCACTGAATTTAATAAATTTGCCGCTGTTGAGATGTTATAGCTATCGACACTGGCCCGTTTTAACGTTTGGTTTAAGGCTGCCTCGCGCTGCTGAACGAGGGCTTCATAATTTTGCCTGAATTCTGGATGGCTGGTGTCGACGTAGATTTGCTCGCCCGTTTCAGCATCCTCAACGACCATTACCCCCACGTCAGGAATCTCTTGCTCAGCTGGATCCCAGAGCCGTACGGCTACGATTTCATGCCGCTGATTTAAAAGATGCAACGGCCGTTCCCAGCCCGGCTCGCTAATAAAATCTGACACAATAAAAATCAGCGACCGTCGCTTGATGCTGTTCAAGCCTGCATACAGCAGGTCACCAAGCTGAGTGGGCGTTTGTGTTGGCTGGGTAGACTGATTGAGCAGTTCGCGCGTGAGCCGAAGCACCTG
>JBCCFD010000206.1:0-13186 GCA_039029915.1 Chloroflexota bacterium | reverse complement strand
GGCAAGATTCGCAGCTTTGCGCTATATGGTGATACAACGGGCGAGCGTGACGAATATGATTTACCCGTGCGCCTCAACTGGGCCGCAGATTATCGAGGCCAGGCGATGGTAGTGTATGGGCATACCCCTGTCTTTAATGCAGAGTGGCTCAACAACACGATCAACCTGGATACAGGGTGTGTCTTTGGGGGCAAACTGTCGGCGCTGCGTCTGCCAGAGCAGCAGTTGGTCTCGGTGCCTGCTAAACATGAGTATGCGGTGTCTAAACGGCCGTTAATCCCCAAAGAACAAGAGGCGTCCGCCCAGCAAGAATACGATGATATACTGAATATCGGTGACGTGACGGGCAAGCGATTTGTTAACACGCGCCTGCGGCCCAATATTACCCTGCGCGAAGAAAACAGCATTGCTGCTCTTGAGGTGATGAGCCGGTTTGCCGTTGATCCAAAATGGCTCATCTATTTACCCCCCACAATGTCACCTACAGAAACGAGCGATTTGCCAGATTTTCTGGAACATCCCACACAGGCGTTTGATTACTTTCGAGCCAGCGGGGTGAAAACGGCCGTTTGTGAAGAAAAACATATGGGGTCCCGTGCGGTTGTCATCGTGTGCCAAGATGAGTCTGTGCCTAAACAGCGTTTTGGGGTCGATGAAACCTCTTTGGGCATTGTGTACACGCGTACAGGTCGCCGCTTTTTTGATGATTTGGGGTTAGAGCAAAATATGCTCCAGCGAGTTAGCAACGCATTGACCGACACGGGGTTTTGGGACGCGTTTGAAACAAACTGGGTTTGCCTCGACTGTGAACTGATGCCGTGGTCGACAAAGGCACAGGGCTTGCTAGAAGACCAGTACGCGGCGGTTGGAGCATCTGCTACGGCGGCGATGGCCATGACAACGGCCGTTTTACAACAGGCTCAAACCAGCGGTGCCCCTGTTGATGAGCTAGTGACCCAATTCCAGCCTCGTGCTGAAGCCGTATCGGGCTACATCTCAGCTTACCAGCAGTATTGCTGGCCGGTGGTTACGCTAGAGGATTTACGGTTGGCGCCCTTCCACCTCTTGGCAGCAGAAACGGCCGTTTTTGTCGATAAAACCCATCAGTGGCATATGGAGATGATTGCGAAGCATCTGTGCGCCACACCTGATCCGATTTTACAGATGACAAACTATAAGCTGGTAAATTTAGAGGATGAGGGTGAAGTGGAAACGGCCGTTAAGTGGTGGCACGGCATGACAGAGAAGGGGAGCGAAGGGATGGTCGTCAAACCGCTTGATTTTGTAGTAACGGGTATCAAGGGTCTGATCCAGCCTGCAGTTAAATGCCGAGGGGCAGAATATCTGCGCATCATTTATGGCCCTGAATATAATTTGCCTGACAACATCAAGCATTTGCGCTCGCGTCGGGTTGGGCATAAACGGTCAATGGCGGTGCGTGAGTTTGCGCTTGGTGTCGAAGGGCTAGAGCGTTTTGTGCGGCACGAACCGCTGCGGAAAGTACATGAGTGCGTCTTTGGCGTGCTGGCAATGGAAAGCGAGCCAGTTGATCCGAGATTATAATTTAAATGGTTCAGGTGGAGATCGCACAGCAAACGCCTGTTCGCTTAGATATGGGAAATTAAGCTCTTATGGTGTTGGCGACGGTTTTGAGCTCTTGGTACAAGGCGTCGGTTAAATCAAAATCGAGTACCTCAGCAATCACTTCTGACCAGCCGTGAATGAAGTAATCCCACCCATCCTCGATTTGCAGATTTTGGGTGTCTTTTTGACTGAGGGCTAGCTGATAAAATGGCCGTTCTCCCCGATAATTAAATTCCCAAACTATCCCGTTCTTAGGAAAGACGGCCGTTTCTGTGAGTGGGGAGCCAGGTCTGTCTTTCCCTAAGCCGGTCGCATTAATAACAATGCTGTTCTCTGGGAGAGAATCTAAAATCTTATCATTTTCTGCCGCAGAATGACTGTGAACGAGATTGACCACCATTCCGTGGTGGCTTTTTTGAGAGACGATGTTCATGTGGTTTAGGCGCTCAGGTAAAATATCAACGGCCGTAAACTGTTTTGGCTTATCATTGCTATCTGCTTGTTGCATTAAATAACGTAATAGGGCTACCGCTGCGCCACCTGCTCCAAAACAGCAAATTTCTCCACCCGTTTTGCCAAAATAGCCATTTCCCACAATATCATGCAGCGCTTTTCCTGCGGTAATGGGATCTTTGGCAAACCCAAATAGTTTGCCATACGGTTTAGAAATGCAGGAAATTTCATCAATTTCTTCAGCGAGGGGATCGAGAAAATCAAATAAATCGTGGGAAGCAGCCAACATATTGAGCTTATGCGCCGTAACGAGTGCGCCGAGCACGTTGGGGGCTGTTTTTATATGGTCAACTGAACGCCGATATGCTTCTGGTGTGTGGTTTAAAGGATGGTCTATCCCGCGAATTACAACATCTTCGCGACCTAGTACTTTCATCCACAGTGGGAAAAGCTGGTTAATTTTAGATTGGTTCGTGGTGACGCCTACAAAGTAGAAGATTTTTTCGTCGGTCATTAAGTTTCACAATTTTTCAAAGATTTACCCCAATGTTTTATCCGCAAAACGTAACATTGGCAAAAGATTTATGAAAACCCCAATGTCATTTATCATAAAAAGCTTTTGCTTCTTACTTATCCTTCATCGTGAAGGCGTATAGAGTGGCCAATACCAACAATGCCGAGTCCAGCAGCCACAATGACAGCGATGGCAAAAATAATCAGCAATATGAGTGCGAAAGTTGATAATAGCGGGGTCGGGCCAGTTTCGTTTGGGGTTTCTTGAGCAATTACGGTTAGTGGCATCAAAAAAGCTGCGGCCACGGTGAAAAGTACAAGCAGTTGTTTTTTGTGGGCACCCATTAATATCATCATCTCCAATATGGTCGGCGAGGATTATACAGACCATCAAATCTTTTACAAATTAGATCAGAGGCTCAAAAGTTAAATTTTCTGAAGTTGCTAACCTGATCTTTTGTACAGGTTGAACCCTGATCTTGTTTGGATGGGCAAAATAATTTTCTCTTGCTACGCTTGGACACATGAAGATAGAGGACGGTGTGATCTAAGGATTATCGGGTTGATTTCTCTCCCTCAACCCTTAGTCTGCACATAAGGAGAACCTGATGAGTCAAACCCAATTTGTTCCTGCCATATCCTATGATGAATTAAAAGAGAAGGGTTGTCGCGTTGTTCAGCTTAAAGGGCATACTGTTGCCCTTTATGCCACGGCCGATTCTGTTTATGCCGTTGATAATCGGTGTCCTCATATGGGATTCCCGCTTGATAAAGGCTCTGTCAAAGATGGCATACTGGTTTGTCATTGGCATCATGCCCGGTTTGATTTAGAGACAGGTGGTACTTTTGATCAGTTTGCCGACGATGTACGTGCCTTCCCAGTGGTTGTAAAGGATAATGAAGTCTGGGTTGATTTAGCTCGATATCGCGATCCCGTAGTTCACCAAAAAGATCGACTTCAGGTGGGTCTCGAACGTGACATTCCGCTTGTTGTTGGAAAAGCGGTGCTTGTCTTGATGGAGGCTGATCAGTCAGCGATTGAGCCATTTAGAGCAGGACTTCAATTTGGCTCAACCTATCGCCAAAATGGTTGGGGCCAAGGCTTGACGATGCACACCTGTTTTATGAACATGCTGCCCCATTTAAATGCTGAAGACCGACCTAGAGCGTTGTTTCAAGGTTTAAATGCCGTGAGTCGTGATAGTTTTAATCATCCACCTCGCTTTGGGATACGGCCGTTGCCCGGTAATCCAACTGATATTCCTACCCTCAAACGTTGGCTTCGTCAATTTTTAGCGGTACGGGATAGCGAGGGGTCAGAGCGCTGTATCGTTTCCGCAATTAGGACGGGTGCAACGCAGCAGGAACTGGCAGATATGCTGTTTTCAGCGGTGACTGATTATCGATATATTGATATTGGTCACCCTGCTGACTTTACCAATAAAGCCTTTGAAGCTTTGGATATTGCCGGCTGGGAGTTAGCGGAACCTGTTTTGACGAGTTTGGTGAGTGGTTATGCTCGCGCAGCTAGGATGGAGGAGTCAAATGCTTGGCGCAGCCCCATTGACCTGATTGATATTTTGTCCACCGTTTTTGGTCGGTTTGGAGAGTTAGATAAAACGGCCGTTCTTGGCAGCACATCCGGTCAAGTGATTGATGAACTCGTCACGACCTTGCTTGAAGATGATCCACAAGCAACTGTTGACGCTCTTTTTACACTGCTCAAAGAAGGGCGGACAGCTCATGATTTGGCACAGACGGTTAGCTATGCGGCGGCTCTGCGCATTGCCCGATTTCATATTAGCAACGAGTTTGGTGATTGGGATACTGCGCTGCACACTTTTACGTTTGCCAACGCCATTCAGATGGGACTAAAGCGAGCCCCGTCTTTAGATTTGCTCCGCGGTGTGTTTGATGCAGCGATGAGCGTTTACTTGGATCGGTTTTTGAACATTCCAGCAGCTAGGTTGCCCACAATAGCGTTGCCGTTAAACGGCCGTTCAGCCAAAGAAGCGCTTAACGAATTCCCCCAATTACTCAATCAGCAGCAGCGAGTGAATCAAGCTGCTCAGCTTGTTGCCGACAGCTTAGGGAGTGAGGGAGATATTTCTGCCTTAATTGCTATGCTTGGGAAGCTGTTGCTTCGGGAAGATCGGGATTTTCACACGATTCAGTCAGTTGAAGCGGCTATCAATCAAGTGCAATTGCTCGGTGATGGGGAATACGGCCGTAATACGCTCATTGCCGCTGCACGCTATCTTGCCGCCCATTCACCTACCGTACGGGCTCAAGGCCAAACATATCAAATTGCAAAACGTTTACATCGAGGGGACGCGCTATTTGCGGACTAGGTTTGGAGTAAAGAGTAGAGAGTAGAGAGAAAAGATTTAGAGGATTTATTGATAAATCGTTTTGCTTTTCTTCAAGTTTGTCATTGATGAAAAGTAAGCCTAATTTACAAATGCCTCTCTCTACACTCTCTACTCTTTTCTTTTTTCTCTTTTCTCTAAGAATCCAGCAATGTTTCTTTAAGTGCTTCAAGATCGCGTAGCTTTGGGGCATAAAACTTGTTGATTTCCCACTTGCTTGCAAAGTATGTAGCAGGCACGACGAGCACCATGAACCCAACGGCAAACCAGAAACCTCTGTTGAAAAAGGTGAAAATCGTAACCAATAACATAAGCGGGACTAAATACCATCCAATCATGTCCTTCGATTGTTTGATCAGGTAATTGGCTTGCCAAATCGCCTTTTCAAGGTCACCAATCATGGTGGGCGCAAAATGGATCTCTTCTGCTTTCCGCTGGGTTCGTCGCCAAATCATGACCACTGTATAGAACAGATAAGCAACGGGTAAAATATAGTCTACCCACGGATCACCATCTGTTATTCCATCATAAAATAACCAGACCGTCACAAAGAGGTTGACCCCAATCATGATGAATTCAAATTTGTTTAAGATTTGGGCCATAGTTCGCCCTTTCTGTTTGATTTGTTCGTGCAATGCCTCTTCATTGATGGCATAGAGCTTTTCATTATTTTGGTTGTCCCAAATGACTTGCATATCTTTAAACTCCATATTGATGTGTCTCCCTTGATTTCCGCACGAGGTGTTCTTTAATTCGATGAATTTTGACACCTACATTGCTTTGTGAAATCCCAAGGATGGCTGCTATTTCTTTGTAGCTATACCCATCCAACATCAGCAGGCAAATTGAACGATCGACGGGGTCGAGTTGCCCAATTTGTTCATAGAGCCAATCAAGCTGTTCATTACTCGATTGGTCTTGAATGATTAACGTATGGTCGATGTCGGCAAGATCATCGGAGGGTGGCCTTTTTTTCTCACCACGAACCCAAACGGTTGCCGCGTAGAGCGCCACACGATAAATCCATGTGGAGGGCTTTGCTTCACCTCGGAAATCGGGAATGGATTGCCACACTTTCAAGCAGACCTCTTGGAAAAGGTCTTCCTGATCGTGCGGGGTGAACGCATAGGCGCGTATGATTTTGAAGAGGATGCCTTTGTGCTGTTCTAGCCAGCTATCAAAGATCTCTTTTTGCTCTCGTTCAGTCATCCAAACACGGTTCCTTACAAAATTTTGGATCCATTTATTTCGGCCGATTGATTCATTGGTGTGCTGTTTTTCAATCACCAATGACCTTTTCACTATAACTAGTATCAGGAAACGGCCGTTTTATTACAGAATTGGGGAAAAATAAGGAAATTGGGGAGAAGTAAAGCGAGAGTGAAGAGCTAGAGGGCGGCATATTTAGAATATTCTTTGACCTTTAGCTCTCGCTTGTTTCTACGGAATATATGTGTCAGGCACACCTTCGGGGAAGATGGCATCAATGTGGCGCTGAATTTCACCAATACGATTACCGGGGTCTGGATGGGTGCTCAGAAATTCTGGTTGACGAGACCCGCCAGACGCTTCAGCTAAAATTTGCATCACATCAATTAATGATCTGGGGTCATAACCAGCCTGAGCCATAAATAAGACGCCAAGCTCATCCGATTGAAGCTCATGCTCACGGCCGAATTTCATATTAACGACACCGCTTACCATCGCTGCCACTTGGGCCGCACCCGCACTGCGTGGATCAGCGGGATCCATTGCGGCAATAACCGCCGCCCCGGACAACCCTTGGGTAAGCTGCTGCTGGGCAATTTGCTGCGCTGAGTGACGAGCCACAACGTGACCAATTTCGTGAGCCATTACGCCTGCTAGCTGGCCTTCTGTTTCTAATCGATTGAACAAAGCGGCTGTGATAAACATCTGTCCGCCGGGCAGGGCAAACGCATTAACCACTTCTTGGTCGGCTAGGAGTGTACATTCAAATGGCCAATTGGTCTGTGCAGCATCACTATTAAAAATAATTTGGTCACAAATTGCATCTAAAAGCCCCTGCAAATTTTCGTCTGGGTAAGCCCCGCCGTGCATGCGCGACATTTCGTCAACCGATTGAAGCCCAAGCGCAATCTCTTGCTCAGGCGTTATGGCCACGTATTGGGTTTCATCAGTGACAGGATTATAGCTCTGCGAGCCATAGTATGAGATGAGGGCCATTGCGGCCATCACAATCGCGACAATAAAACGGCTGCTTCCCATCCGGCGACTGCCGGGGCGAGTGCGATAGGTTCCTCTTGTCATACTCTTTTACTCCTCTACCGCCACGAATTCTTCAACTTCTAAGCCTTCGTAAATACCGCCTGCTACGGCGCCAAACAGGATGTGACCAAACGCCATAATCCAGCTACGAATGGCAAAGAACCATGGAAAAACGGCCGTTAATGTGAAGTAATTAAACGCATATAAGCAAAGCCCTAATACTGCGCCCCCCACAATACCAGTAAGCAGACCACCACGGTGAATGACAAAGGCGATTAAGATACTAAATAGAATTGAAAGGGTAAAATGAACGATAAGGCCCACAACAACAGGGCCAAAAGCAAACCCGGCCGGGGGAGGTAAAACCCCTTGGCCTAAAATGATGGCTGCATTCCACCGCAGCGGAACCCAAAGTGAGCTGCTTAATGGGCCAGAGGCCATAATCATTTGTACGAGTAAAAACGCGGTTCCACCAATGACGCCACCCCAAACAGCAGCACTCACATCCATGACTTGCCGCATACGGACACTGCTTTGAGTCATATGATTCTCCTTTTTAGTGAAGAGTTGCAAAATGGCAGGGTTACAAGTAACAGGCACCCTCTCTGCTCTTTCTCTTTCTCTCTTCTTTTATTAGACCTCTTTTTGGGGATTTCGTCACGCAGAGGAGGAATGCATTTCTGCAAATTAGCCAGTAATGTGACAGGCTGACCTACTGAATAGCTGAAATGCTGACAAGCTACTGAACCTTTGCAAATGCTCTGACTGGAAAAGTTCCCACGCCAGCAAACATGGGCGGAACGGCGCTGAAGGTGAAGTTTTCTTCTGGGAGGTTCTGAAGATTACAAAGGTGCTCCACGATGAGGATGTTATTTTTGAGGAGGATGGAATGGACGGGGCGGGCTTTGCCGCGGGTGTCATCGATATTGACGGAATCAATGCCGACGAGCTTGACGCCGCATTTTTGGAGATAAACGGCCGTTTCCTCCGTCAAAAATGGATGATTTTCAAAATAAGCATCCGTATTCCAGTGGGCATCCCAACCGGTATGCACTAAAACGGCTCGACCTCGAATTTCCTTATCCATGAAAAGCTCAGGACCAAGGGCCAAACCATCTTGATACGGTGCACGAATAACAATGGCGTCCAAATCAGCCATTTGTTCTAGCCGCAGCTGGGAAAGATCATGCCCATCCTCATACCGATGGAAGGGGGAATCGAGATAGGTGCCTGTGTTAGCCACCATTTCAATTTTGCCAATTTGGAAGGTGGTGCCTTCGGCATAATGTGCTTTGGATTCTTCACGACTGAGGTAATCGCAAATAATGGGAGCCGGTAGTCCTTTGTAAGTTATCAGCCCATCCTCAATAGTGTGGCTCAAGTCAATAAGCGTGTTAGGGGTATCAACATCGATTGGTTTGCGTTTGTGTGGCTCGGTGATAATGATTTTATTGAGAATTCGCACCTCACCCACCATCAGTAAGCGTAAATCCTCAACAATGTAATCGGCAAGAACGGCATCTGCAATATCGTCACCGGCAACATCGAGGCGAAAATCTTGCCCCTGAATGCCACCCCCATTGGTAAATTCTATTTCGAAGTCGAACTGTACGCGTTTTTCCATGTCCCTTTATTGGGGGATGAATTCAGTGAATCCTGATTCTATCGGACTAAATGTTTTGAGCTGATTTAATCAAATAACGGCCGTTTTAAAATCACCAAAATTGGTGTGTTATCCTTGTATTCAGGGCGAGACTTGCCAGAAGGAGAAATTCCGACAACTTCCCATCCTTTTTTTCCTAAGCGTTCTAATACTGAACTAAGTGATGGTCCTTCGTATATTTGCCCAAAAAGATTTCTCTCAATCTTAGTTCCATTATCATCAATTTCAATAACAACTTGATCTATCGCTGTTATTGTTTTGTATTCCCATCTTTGTAAACTTTCAGCCATATTTTTATCAACGGAGAAATTGAAAAAATCAGACATTTACCCCATCATGGCAGAAAGGACAATGGCCGGCATCTTTGCCCATGATGGTTCCATGGCAAAGTAAGCCACTCGTTTACCGGTTGTGGCGGCCGTTTTATTGTTCACAAACCAGATAGGTTTAGGCATCATGTTGAAATCACCGTGGAGCCACGCGCGGGGCATCGAACGGAAGGGGCCGCGGACAATCGTTTTCTGCGGTTTATCAAACAAGAACGCGTTGTGAACCGTGCCAATCCCGCTTTGAATATTATCCAGCGTATGGCCGGGATGGGCACCCCAAGCGGCGTGGGGTAATAAAAATGCGCCTGCGTTCCAAACGTTCACCCCAATGGCTCCATATTTCAGCTCGGCTAAGGCGTCATCAAACGCGCCGCCCATCTTAGCTAAGGTTTTGGGATGAATCAGGATCGTAGCCCCTAGCGTGCCGTCAAGCTCATCGTTGGCAAAGGCGATTGCTTCCCGCAAGAAAGTGAGTGGGTCAGACGATTGAAGATCGGTTTGGGCAAGCGCTTGGCTGAAGAATTCGCTGCGGAAGCAGTAGTTGTCCTCAGCGGTTGGGTCAAGGTTGGTGATGAAAACACGGCCGTTAATCTCCTCAGCCGTCCCACCGTGCTGCATGGCGCGTTCTTGCCGATCTTCTGCCCCTGGATAATAGGGGGTACGAGGGGGCAAATTGCGGAACTCATTCCGAATGCCATCGATCAGCGCATCTCGGTGCTTCCAACCGGCTGAGGTGATCATCACCTGAGCCGCTACGCAGTTACAGCCGCTGTTGTGCAGCTTTTGGGTCGCAATATTCTGGGCTTGAAAGGCAATGTCAGCTTCGTTCCACGGGCCTGGCACAATAATGAGCGGGCCAACCCCGCCTAGTTCGCTCGTCATGGATTTATTGAGTCTTGGCGTATTAGTTGCTTTACGAGACGCGCCTTCAGTGCCGGTGCCAAACATGATGGCATCATGGGTGTTCGCACTGCCGGTAATATGAATGGATTCAATGCCGTCATGGTCGGTTAAGTATTGACCTACTTCAGCGCCGCCGTAGGCAAACCTTAAAAAGCCCCGACTGGTAAATGGCACGAAGACCTTTTCTAAAATGGGGCCTAGATAATCATTGACGGGGTTCATTTTGAGTAAGACAACTTCTCCGTCCGCAAACAGCTTGTAGAGCATGTCGAGTGGGGCGATTGAGTTAATATTCCCCGCGCCCAATACAAGCGCCACTTTGCCTTCGGGGTTTGGATTTTGGTAGAAAACGGCCGTGTTTTCCCAAAAGTTGTTTAGCGTTACTTCAGGCTGCATCCAAACCTCCGCAGAGGTGCTGTTGAGCAGGATAAAATCGTAAAGATTGTTGGGGAATACCTCAGCCACGACCTGACCCGTTTTGCGGGTGCGAATGCGCTTCACTGGAGGATGCTTGCCGCTATCCAATGCCGCCAGAGTTTCCATCATGGCGGTGATCCAACCCGCTAATGCCCACGGGCCAGAAACCCATTCCTCACCCACCCAAGGGGAATTTGGCTCAAGGTTTTTTCCAGTCACAGAAGCTTCGACCCACTCTTGGGCATGCTTCTTTAGGTTCTTGAGCGAAGATTCAAGCAATTTTATTTTTTCAGGAATAGGGAGCGTGGCCCAAATGTCTTTGTGAGCCTGTAAATCTTGAACGTGATGATCAATTGTAAAAAATTGGGATTGCGTTTGGGCTGAGCGAGTTGCCATATCTTTCCTCCAAGATACCTTCTTCTATCTTTCTGGAAGGAATTATAACCGAGATTGTGAAAAAAAAGGGTTTTTATTGATGATATTGAAATTTTATTAGGTTTAGTTTGAAATAGGTCACTTATCCAAAAATAGCGGCTATCAAATACAATATTCCTGCTGTAGCAAAAATTGAAGACAGTGCAAAGGTAACGTAGGCTTTGACGTTTGCGCCTTCTAATTTTGCATTTTTAAATTGTTTGAACAGTGTGTATGCAATGACAAAAAAAATGGGACCACAAATAAAACCCGCCATTGAGAGATGCTCCATCTAAGATTAGATTTTCAAAACTCAACTATATGGATTTTTAAGTAATTTTCAACAAATATCTTGACTTTAAAATTTGGCAATGAAAATTAGTTTCAGTAGAGGAGATATGGGATTTATAAACTGATGCGATGTAAATTAAAGCATTCATCATCAAATCCTTTAAGCGTGCTGCCAAACATTTCTAGCTGGAGTGGGTTTGATTCTTGATTAAAGTAATCTTGAACTTCTGGATCGTGGTAAACAGAATCAGAGATGATGATGTCGCCACCTAGGGAGAATTTTTCGAGACGGGCAGCGATGTTGACAGTCGAGCCAAAGTAATCGAGGCGCTCATTGAGGGTGACGGCGATGCTGGGACCGTAGTGAATGGCGGCCTTGAGGCGCAACGGCCGTACACTATCCATCTCCATTAACTCTGATTGAGCCTTACTGACCGCTTTGATAGCCGCCACGGGCTGCAAGAAAACCGCCATAACGGCATCACCAATTGTTTTGACAATAGCTCCCCCCTCGCTGCGAACTGCTTCTTGAAGAACATCAAAGTGATTCATGACCAGACCGAAAGCTGGTGCATCCCCTATCTCTCGGTACATACGCGTTGAATCACACAAATCCGTAAACAAAATAGTTAAGCTGCCCACTGAAATTTGATCACCGGGGCGGAGCGCTTCTTCGGCAAAGAGATCTCTAAATTTTTGCAGTGTGGTTACCTCAGCGGCCGTTACGGCGTGGTCAGCCCATTCCAGTCGCTCCATGACAATGAGCTGCTCTTCGTCAAGCTGGTTGTCAAACAAGATGGTGGGTTCAGGATTAATGTTTAAGTTTCGATTGAGCCAACCTTCTGCTTGAGGATGGAAATGAATTTCTTTGTTGCCTAACTGGGTCACCTCAACGAGCTGTAAACCAGGAATTTGTGGTGAACGCAGGCGATAACGACCCGGTTCTAACTTTGGCGTGACAGCGCGTGATTCCCCTACGTTGAGCAACTGCTGGATGGCGACATGGGGTGTAGCTTCGGGACCACTGGTACAAAATTGGGCCTGTTCTTCGATTTTTCGAATAGTGGGGTTAGGTGTAAAAGTAAGCTCTACTGATTGATCGAAGTTGGCATTATAGTCGATGTTACAGGTGTCGCAGTGGATTGTTTGGGTTACATCAGCCAAGCTTTCTGTCGACTCTTTCGAGACTCGGCACAGTGGACAAAGCAGGTCCCATTTGAAGTTGAGTAGCCCAATGCGGGTCGCTTGCAGCATAAGTTCTAAAACATCTTGCCGTTCTGCCTGCCAAATTTTAGCCAGTTGGTAAGGACGCATTTGGCTGAGAGTAATATCATCAGCCGTTATGATCGTTTCTAGTAATTGGTGGACTAAGTCAGGTGAATGATTAGCGTTAACGAGCGTCTGTTGCAGGGATTCGATGCGGCGCCGTGCGCCAGTTGGTAATGAGGTCATTATTGAAACGGCTTCAAAAGGTATCTCTTCACTGGCAAGTTCATCATATCGCTGGAAGGTTTTGGCAAACTGTCGCGCTGAAATTTGGCCAATTTGGATAGGAATGATGAGGTTGCCTAAAAAGTTTCGGGGTGTGGCCCAAACATTATAAACCAAATGGGTGCCGCCCTCTTCAGTTTCGTTGAGCTGGGCTAGCACGCGGAGGTGCTTGATGGGTTGGAGCAGGGGGATTGGTCCCGGCTCGTAGTTTCTCGCGATGCCAAACTGATACGGCCGTATCCACTGAAACGGTTCCTCAATCCACTCAATCGGTACGCCATACATTTTAATGCGCAATCTGCGCCGTGTATTCGTTAAGCCTGCTACGCTACTTTTTTCAGGTTGGTCATAAGCAGGTAGCCCTGAATCTTTGTCAAATCGATTTGTATCAGCAATATAAGGCCAAAGCTTTTCAGGTGGGGATTTAAGATGAAATTCCCATCGATAGTAAAAGCTATTTGGCACTTCTTTTGCAATCGTTTCTGCTGAAATTTTGTGATCTACCAATACGT
>JBCCFD010000205.1:0-13193 GCA_039029915.1 Chloroflexota bacterium | reverse complement strand
CAGAGTCGGGTCTGGTTCGACATTTAGCCTGAGTGACTGTAGCGAGGATTAGACTTATTCGACTCTGGTTGCCTGCAACAAGCTTATTCTTGTTGCTCCTTTTAGTCTAATGGAGCGGGGTGCCGATGTGTGGCTATTACAAAACAGCCAGTCGAGACATCTCTTCCATTGTTGCCTATACTTATTTAAAAATTCTTTCTTTCGATGAGATGCTTCGATTATATTTTCGGCTGCGATTACGGTCGATATGGTCCGCTTGGTATGGTCGGTTGGTTAAATTTATGACCTTCCATGTTCAAAAACGATTTTGCCATTTACAATAGCAAGCAAAACCAGTGAGGACACCAGAAATGGATAATGCCCATGTGCTAAAGCTAATTGAAGATGCCAAGCAAAACCAGCTTGAAGAGCTAAACTTAAGCGGGCTTTATTTGACCGAGGTACCGGAAGCCATTCTGGAGCTTCCGCAATTGAAAGTTCTTAACTTAGGGCACAATGGTGAATTATCTCGTTCAAACTACCTCACAGAACTGCCAGCCTGGATGGCTCAACTCACTCACCTTCAGTCCATCGATTTAAGTTACAATCGCCTCACTGAACTTCCAAATTGGATGACCCAGTTCACGAATCTTCAATCTTTAAACCTCACCCGAAACAAACTTTTGCAACTCCCAAGCTGGATAGCTCAGTTCTCCAACCTGAAAACGCTCAATATCAGCTTCATCGGGCTCTCTCAACTACCAGACTGGCTGACCCAATTAAAAAATCTACAATTTCTTGATATTAGCTCTAATGGTTTCACTCAACTCCCAGATTGGTTAGCAACGCTCTCAACCCTCCAATCCCTTAATATCAGCAAGAACTCTCATCTCACCAATCTCCCAAACAGGTTAGCGCAGCTTGGCAACCTTCAAACGCTCAGCATTAGCCACATTGAACTTACAACACTTCCAGACTGGATTGCTGAGCTCAGCAACCTAAAATCACTCGACATTAGTTACAATAAACTTATCCAACTCCCAGAATGGCCAAAGACTCAGCTTAGCAACCTCCAATCTCTCAACCTAGAGCGGAACACGCTTGCTGAGCTACCGGATTGGATATCAACACTTCGCAATCTTCTGTCGCTGGATATAAGTTCTAATCAACTTACACAACTCCCTAGTTGGATAGTTCAGTTGGACCAACTCCAAACACTACGAATTGGTAGTAACAAAATCATCCATCTACCAGATTGGATGGCTCAGCTGACAAATTTACAAACGCTCAATATTAACTCTAATAATCTAACCCAACTCCCTAATTGGATGGTTCAACTCACTAACCTAAAATTCCTTAACCTTAATCGTAACACCATCTCGCAACTCCCAAACTGGATGGCTCAATTGACTGCTCTTCAAGAGCTCGGCGTTAGCTTTAATAACCTTACCCAGCTGCCGGATTGGATGACTGAATTAAAAAATCTCCAATCGCTCAACATAAGTGGCAACAAATTTACCCAACTTCCAGACTGGTTGGCTCAATTCACCAAACTTCGAACTTTGTCTTTAATTTCAATAAATCTCTCGCAGCTGCCGGATTGGATAGCTCAACTTACCAACCTTCGGTATCTAGATGTTAGCAACAACAAACTCACTCAACTTCCTGAATGGATTGGGAAGCTTACCCAGCTTGAAATACTTATCCTCAATCAAAACAAAATTTCAACTCTTCCAAAATCAATAGCTCAACTTTCAAATCTAATTTTTGTTTTCGTAATGGACAACCATCTCACTGAGTTCCCAGATTGTTTAGCGGAACTCAGGCATCTTCAATATTTGTACCTTCCCTTCAACAGACTAACTGAACTGCCAATCTCTGCAACCAAACTACCGCATTTCACAGAGCTTCACATTGGTGACAACCCAATTGAAACACCATCTTCAGAGATTCTGGAAGGCATTCTATCTCTATCTGGGCAAGTTGATTTATTCGCATTAAAGCAATATTTCAACCAATTGAATGATGAAGGGGAAGCGTATTTCTATGAAGCGAAGTTATTGATTATTGGAGAAGGTGGGGCTGGCAAAACATCCTTAACCAAAAAACTGATATCACCATCAACTCAATTACCGGCAGAACGAGAAAGCACCGACGGCATTGATATTTTTGATTGGCCATTTTCATTCAACGATCAATCAGATCAGGAACAGCAATACAGTGTCAATATCTGGGACTTTGGAGGGCAAGAGGTTTATTTTGCAACACACCAATTTTTCTTAACCAAGCGTTCTATCTATATTTTGGTAGCCGACACGCGCCGTCAACTAACTGATTTTTATACATGGCTACATTTACAGGAAACTTTTGGTGGAGACAGTCCAGTTCTCTTGTTAAAAAACCGAAATCGGGCGCATGGAAATAGCTTCCACATCGATAATTTACCCGAACTCCACAAACGTTTTCCCAATCTCGTTAAGCAAATCTTCGAAATCGACCTCAGTGAGGTTCCTAATAGTAATCAATGGAACAACCTTTTAAAGGAGTTAAAGCATCGTTTTCTTAATCTTGAGCATATTGGGCAACCTCGCCCTGCTACTTGGGTTAAAGTTCGCCAGCGGTTAAAAACCGAAACGGCCGATACCATGACCCAAAAAGAATTTATCCAGCTGTGCTTTGATGAAGGCGTTAAAAAACGGGAGCACGCCCTTCAACTCAGCGATTATTTGCATCATCTAGGTGAAATTCTGCATTTTCAAGAAGACCCCATCCTAGAAAAAATTGTCATTCTCAAACCAACCTGGGGCTTAGACGCTGTTTACAGGGTGCTAGACAACCGCGAAATTGTTGATAACTGGGGCAGATTTACTTACAGAGATTTACGTCAGCTGTGGCACGAAGCGTATTATGCTGATCATCATCTGGAACTCTTACGTTTGATGATCAACTTTCAGCTTTGCTATCCGCTTCCCGAGCAGGATACAGTTTATATTGCCCCTCAGCTCCTCAATCCAGAAATGCCTGATTATGATTGGGATGGAATAGACAGTCTCCAGCTACGGTATCGGTATCCCACGTTTATGCCGCGTGGCATTCTCAATCGAGCAATTGTCAGTTTACATGAGCGCATAGAACATCAGGCCCTTGTTTGGCGTAGCGGCGTTATTTTGAACAATGGGTATGCTCGGGCTGAATTGTTAGAATTACGGGCTGAACAAGAAATTCGAATCCGAATCTCGGGCAAACTAAAGCGGGAATTACTCATAGAAATTGTGGATGTCTTAAATCGTCTTCATCGAAGCTTCCCTAAGTTACGCTATGAGAAGTTAATCCCTTGCAATTGCGCCAGTTGCCATCATAACCTTAACCCACACTTTTTTGATCTCGACAAATTACGCAATCGGTTAGCTCATGGCAAAGCGACCATTGAATGCGACAATCCACCGTTTGATAATGTCCAAATCCGCAATTTGATTGATGATGGGCTTATTACAACCTTAGATAACCGTTATTCAACAAGGGACAATATTTATAACATCAACATCCATCATGGCGATGAGATTCACGTTGGCAATATTCAAGACAGCTCAGGTATTGCCATTGGCCGAGATGCATCTGCCACACAAGAATAGTTCATTAAGATGAAACGCTTAGGCTGTTTTGTCGGGGAAGTCTACCCTTTGCTATTTTTAGCGATAGTTTAAAAAGATGATTGATCTATGCTATTTTTATGAAAACAAAGCATGAATCTTGGCCTGTCATCATTATTTTAGGTGCCACAGCACTCCTGTTGTTTAATATTTTGATTTTTACCCTTCTGATTATTGGCTTTTGAGCCATCAAATTCATTGGAGCGTATTTTGTGAATAGTGTAAATCACAGAAAATTTTAAAAATTAAACCAGCGCCAATTGCTGTGATTTACTCGGTGATTCACAGTATTTGTAGTGCATCTTTTTTAGAATTCTTTCTGTCAATCACAAGAAACGGCCGTAAACCCAAACAGCAGTTTACCCACAAAAATTGAACATATGTGCTAAACTTGCTACACTGTCTTCAAATTTTTATTTGAGGAATATGTGATGGATCTTGGCGAATACACCCCTTGTTTAAAAGTAGCAGATATCAACAGCTCAATTGAATTTTATGAAAAATTAGGTTTCAAACTCATCGAAGATTTTCGCGAAGAAAATTGGGCAGTGCTCCTGCACAACAATATGGTATTAAGCCTTTACCAAGAGCACATTGAACGGAATTTGATTAACTTCCGTGGCGGAGATATTAAAGCCATTGAAAAAGAGGCGACCGCCAACGGCATCGAGTTTTCTAAGCCAGCAACGCGCCATGACGACAATTCATGGAGTGCGGAGATTCTTGATCCCGATGGCAACGTGATTTTCTTCAACACCTACCCCGATGAACGAGAAAAGTATGTCAAAACGGGCAAGCTGGTTGATGGCTCGGAGGAAAAATGAGTTCCGTTCATGCCGTAAGCAAAAGTCAAACGCATACTTTCTCAAAAGCATGTGCTGATTCCATCACCTTGATTAAAGGGGAAGGGGTTGAGGGTGATGCCCATCGTGGCGTTACAGTGAAGCATCAGTCTCGCGTAAAAGCTGATCCAATAAAGCTACAAACCCCGCTCGCCGCGTATGTACGGCACGCCAAGTGCAGCCGGTGCGCCGAGTCGGTTGCGGATCGCCTGCCGCGAGCCGATGACCAAAGCTACAATGGTCAAAATGTAGGGCGTCATCTGCAAAAAGAAGCCCAAGTTAGAGTTAACAAACAGCGGGTTGGTGAATCCAAACAGCGTTTCAGGCCCCTGTAGATCGAGCAAGCCCCGCCGCAGCGCCCCGAACAGATAAGCGCCAAACGCCGCCCGAATGGGATTCCACTGAGCAAAAATGACTAGCCCCACGGCAATCCAGCCCTGCCCAGATGTCGTTTGCACGCTATACCAGCCAGGGGAGACAGACAAGCTAATGATGCCTCCTGCTAGGCCCGCAAAACAGCCCCCCACAAACACGTAAAAGTAGCGCAAACGATAAACATTGACGCCCATCACATCGGCCGCCTCGGGTTTTTCGCCAATAGCGCGTAAATGCATCCCCGGTCGTGTTTTGAAAATGTAGTACCATGAGGCCGGAATGAGCAGATAGCCTGCATAGACAAGTGGGCTTTGGTCGGTCAAAAAGATGGGGCCAATAAAGGGGATGTTGGAGAGCAAGGGGATGGAAACGGCCGTAATTGTTGGGGCCACCTGCGCTGAAAGCCCTTCCCCCAGCACTGTTGAAAGCCCCGTTCCCAAAAACGTCAGCGATAACCCGCTCACCACCTGATCCGCTTGGAAATGAATCGTCACCAGACCGTGTGCCAAACTGAGCAAGCCCCCCACAATCATCGCCATAAACAAGCCGAACCACGCGCTGCCCGTGGAAAGCGCCGTACTAAAACCAGCCATCGCGCCCAACAGCATCATCCCTTCAACACCAAGATTTAGGATACCAGCCCGCTCCGACAAAATCGCGCCAATCGTAGCAAAGAGCAAAATCGTACCTGTGGCAATACCAGCGTTCAAAATAATGATTGGATTCATGCTGCGGCCTCCCCAACCCGAACAAGCGACACTTTGTAGCGTAAAAGGACGTCGCTACTGATCACCATAAACAAAATAAACCCTTGCAGCATTTGTGACATGCCCGATGGCTGAATTTCTCGACCAGCCACAATCAGCGCACCAAATAAGATAGACACCAGAACAACAGTGGCCGGATTTAATTTGGCCAGCCACGCCACAATAATCCCTGTAAACCCATACCCCGGCGAAATTTGCTGCTGCAGCCGATGGACCACACCAGAAATTTCAACCATACCGGCTAGCCCGGCCAAAGCACCCGACACCATCATCACGAGGATGATATTACGCGGCACATTGATACCAGCGTATCGGGCCGAATTGGGATTATCCCCAATGAGCTTAATTTCAAATCCCCACTGGCTGCGCTGCATAACCCACCACACAATAGCCACGGCAACTAACGCAAACACCACCCCTAAATGGAGCGTTACCCCAGAAAAAGATCGAAACTCGCGCGCATAATCTGTCAAACGAGGCAGCCACGCATTGCGGGCAAAGGTTGGCGTCATCTGAAAGCCACCATCGCTCCAGCGGTCAAAAATCCAGTAATTGTTCCACAGGATAGCGATGTAATTAAGCATGAGTGTGGTGATGATTTCGTTAATTTGGAATTGGGCTTTAAGGTACCCGGGAATAAACCCAAAGATAGCGCCCCCGATCATACCCGCTAAAAGCATCAGAGAAATAACCAGCACTCGCGGGGCATCCTCACCCACGATGGGAATGAGTACAATGGCGCTGGCACAAAATGCGCCAAAAAAGAGCTGCCCTTCCGCCCCAATATTCCACAGCTTCATCCGAAAGGCGATAGCACAAGCCAGGCCCGTTAAAATCAGGGGGGTCGCTTTTACCAGCGTATCAGAAAAGACAGGCCAACTGCCAAATGTGGCTCGGATAAAAAAGCCAAAAACGCGAATCGGCTCACCACCAATCAGCGCAAAAACGATTCCGCTAATGACAAACGCCAAAATGACCGCCCCCACCGACAGCACCGCTGGAAACCATTTTGGATAATCTTCTACTCTTTTTTCAATATGCAGTCGGTATGGCATTGGCATACTCCGTATGGTTATTAGTCATTCGTCATTGGTTATTGGTGGCTTGATCCACCGATCCCCAATCCCTAATCACCAATCCCCGTCTCCCCTGTCATCATTAACCCAATTTCATTAATATCAGCGTCAGCCGCCGCAACGATGCCCATAATACGGCCGTCAAACATAACCGCAATGCGATCGCTCAGGGCCAACAGTTCTTCCAGCTCTTCTGAGATGAGCAATACGGCCGTTCCTTCCTTTCGCTGCTCCAGTAAAAGCGTTTGAATCGACTCAATCGCCCCCACGTCCAATCCGCGCGTTGGCTGAACCGCCACCATCAGTCGGGGCTTTGTCGAAATCTCACGCGCCAAAATCACCTTTTGGAGATTCCCCCCAGATAGTTTGCGAGCTAAAGTTTCCACGCTTGGAGCCAAGATCGAATATTTATCCTTTAGCTTACTGGCCCGTTCACTGGCCTTCAGAAAGTTAATCGACCAGCCAGTGCCCACGGGGTCCTCTTTATAATCCTTCATAATCGTATTTTCAGTGATAGACATGTTTGGTGAACTACCGACCTTATTCCGATCTTCAGGGATATGGGCCACCCCATTATTAATGGCAATAATGGGCGCTTGATTACTGACTAACTCCCCGTTAACGTGAATGGCCCCTTTACAGTCCCGGAGCCCCGTGATGACTTCCGCCAGCTCACTTTGCCCGTTTCCAGACACCCCAGCAACCCCAAGAATCTCACCGCTGCGTACTTCAAGCGAGACCTCGCGGAGAGCAGGTAAGCCTTTGTTATTTTCGGCGCTCACCCTATCGACAGACAAGACAATGTCGCCAGGCTCCTGCGCCTCTTTGCCCACTTTAAACACAATATCACGACCAACCATAAGTTGAGCCAATTCTTTCTTGCTCATACCGCCCATATCGTGACCCTGCGCCGTCACCTTACCTTTCCGCAACACGGTTACGCGATCGGCGATTTCGGCCACTTCTTGGAGCTTGTGGCTGATAAAAATAATCGATTTACCTTGAGCCACCATGGAGCGGAGGGTTTGCATGAACTCTTCAATTTCTTGCGGAGCTAAAACGGCCGTTGGCTCATCAAGAATCAAAATATCAGCCCCACGATACAGCATCTTCAAAATCTCAACGCGCTGTTGCTCCCCCACAGACAGCTGCCAAATACTAGCTTCAGGATCTACAAAGAGGCCAAACTGCTCCTGTAGGGCCTTCACCTCCTGATTATATTTGCGCATGTTCATAAAAAAGCGGGGGGCATCTAATCCAAGCAGGATATTTTCGGTCACGGTTTGAGTAGGAACCAACATAAAGTGTTGATGCACCATTCCAATACCAGCACTAATGGCATCTTTAGGCGAGCCAAAGCTGACGGCTTTACCGTTGATTTTGATGATGCCAGAATTCGGCCATTGTAATCCAGCCAGCGCATTCATCAACGTCGATTTCCCTGCCCCATTTTCCCCAAGCAGCGCGTGAATTTCACCTTTCCGAAGTGTAAAGTTCACATGATCGTTCGCTAATACCCCTGGAAAACGAATGACGATATCCTGCATATCAACGGCGAGTGAGGTGTTTTTGTTCATTTGTTTCTCTTTTGGCTATAAGCTAGTCAGCCTGTCAGCTAATCAGCCAGTCAGCTTTGTAAATTTCACAAAATATCTTGAAATAAAACAGGTTGGATATTTGAAATTTACTCGGTGAAAACCAAAAATTTAGCCTTTCTTTTTCAAGATACTTTTAGGTTTTTACATTTTTCTCTTATAAAAATTTTAGCAAAAAGTAGAAAGTTATTAGTAGTATGGATGCAAGAATCACAAGTCAAAAACTTTCCTCTACACTCTTATACTCTTACCTAAAATACCCAATCCTAGAACACCAAGACACAGAACTCTGACTACGCCGTGCCAAACGTCAAGCCTAACTGCCTCAGCCACTTACGGTAAGCGATAGCGGTGCGATCGCTTTTAAGATGGAGTTCTTCTCTCAAATCGAGAGGCAATAGCTCAGGGCGCTGGGATTCTACCACAGGTATATCTTCCCCAGTGACTCGATCTTGGAACTCAATAATTGACTCAGCAGACTGTTCAAAGCCATAGTTCATAGACATGAGCACCCACCCTTTTGATTTGAGTTTATCAATTGGACAGACGGCGTACATAGCAGCAAAGCTAGGCCCTTTTGTTTTGACAAAGTAAGCAACAAGAGGTCGAAAAACACGATAGGTGTATGTCACGACAGCACCCACACCTGTGCCATCAGGGTTAGGTTGAAAAAACTTAATCCCCTCACTCACAACGCCCGCCTCTGAAATCTTTGCTTCATAATCACCAATCTCAGGCTTGGCCGGATCTCCCAATGATCCTTCATGAACAAAGGGAAAATGAGACACATCTAAAAAGTTTTCAATTACGCGCGGCGCGGCCGCGTTAAAATGGTAGGGACCGGAGGGAATGTTACGATATGACTCATCCTCCCATTCGGGAAAGGTTGGAATATCGTGGGCTGGGTTGCCCTGAGTGACCCAAATTAAGCCATATTTAACTTGGCTTTTGTAGACGATCGCTTTGGCTTTGCTCGGTGGGGGTTGTTTGGGGTGGGCTGGGAAAAACACACATCGCCCTGTCGAATCATAGTGCCAACCGTGATAAGGGCACATGAGGCAGTCACCTTGAATTTTGCCCATCGATAGCTTGGCTCCTCGATGAATACAAAGATCGCGCCAAGCATGAATACGGCCGTTAAGCTCCCACAGCACAATATCTTCCCCCAGCAGTCGGACAGGCAAGGGGTTCTTCTCTTTTAAATCATCAACCTCAGCAACAGCATGCCAATCGTTAACAAGGACGGGATCGTTAAGCATACATTATTGAGTGAACGGTGAATCGTGAATAGGGGTAGCTAGACTTCACTACCCATTACCCACTATCCACCATCCACTAATTATTGATTTAGTTCAAATCAGGCAATTCAGCGTTGAAATTCTCATGCCACCAGTACATACAGGTTTCACAAGGGCTACCAAATTGAGAAAATCCATCAAGGTCGATTTGTTCGAGCGATTCACCTTCAGCCACAACGAGATTACCTTGGTTATCGAAGATAGGGCCAGCAAACACGTCAAAGCGATCAAACTCACCGGCGATGGCAGCATCAAATACTTCTTGAATCAATGCCAAATCTTCTTCTGGTAATTCAGCAACACCTGGCTGCAGTTCTTCACCTTCCATGTAACCATAGAGACCCATCGCACCCGTATCAGCGTCGAAGTATTCCCAGCCACCAACCCAAGTGCCATCGATTGATTTTTCAACGATATCCGCGTAGATAAGACCCCAGTTCCAATAACCGGCTGTTAAACATTTATCGCTTGTGCAGCTACCAACGTAATTATAGGTAATACCCCATTTGCCATCTGGTGCGGCTTGGGCAGCAGCAGGTGTATCGGCACCGTTCATCACGACTTGGGCGCCGGCATCAAAGAGCGATTTAGCCGCTTCCTGTTCCAAAATTGGATCATGCCACGAGCCAATCCAGCGAATATCAATCACACAGTCTGGGCAAGTTCGTTCAACACCCAATGAGAAGGCATTCCCTAAGCGTAACTCTTCTGGAATTGGGAAGGTTGGCATATACCCGAGGCGTTCGTTGCCGTCCAACACGGCGCGTGAACCCGCAATCATACCGTTGAGGTATTTCATGGTTTCCATTGCCCCAAATAGGTTACCAAAGTTGTCTTCGTTTGATTTAAAACCGCTCACGTGAATGATGTTGACATCTGGGAATTCATCTGCAACCAATTCTGAGGCATCCATATAACCAAATGAGGTGGTAAAAATCACGTCGAACCCTTTACGAGCTAAAGAACGAATGACCTGTTCAGCATCAGCACCTTCAGGAACGAGTTCAACAAAAGCGGTGTGTACACCATCTACATTTTCTTGCACATATTGACGACCAAGGTCATGAGCTTGGGTCCAGCCACCATCATCATGGGGGCCAATGTAGACAAAGCCAACGTTAAAACAGCCTTCAACGGCCGTTGGGATTTGGAATGCCCCTTCTTCATCAGCGGCAAAATCGCCCCCGCATTCAGCCATTTCTTCCCCGCTATCTGCACTCTCGCTCGTTGTATCACCTGCGGCGCTTTCTTCCGCAGCGCCACCACCGCACGCGGCGATGAAAAGCATGGCGCAAAGAGCTAGAAATATAAATTTCCACATCTTATGATTCTTCATTTGAGTCTCCTATTCCTTTTGAGGTGACATTAAATTGGCTTACTCCCTAATTCAACTTAATGCCATGCGGGCAAACAAAAAAAGAGTTTGATATAAATCAAGCCCTTTTCGGCCGTTTACCTATGTTACTTCTCTCTCAATTATTAACTGTAACCAACGCGAGTGTGGGTTACGTCCCAATGTTACCCCATTGTGCAAAAGAAAAAAGCCTTTCAGACCTTAAAATATTCAACAATGGAGCGAAGATGGCACTAAATTTATCGCAAAATTTTTTAATTACCTTTAGACAATTTATACAAAAAATAGGCCCTAAATCATTGAAAAAAGGGTAAAAATCATCAAAAATAACCAAATTGACCAATGGTCAAATATTTTTGATCGAAATCGGATCGGTCTCTTTCTATAATGAGCAACGTTATTATTTTTTGCTGTCAACATTTAGGAGATTATTGTGGCATTTAACCGTTTTCGTAACAGGCAGGGGAGAAGCAACCCTTTTGTAACGGCCCTGTTTGGCATTGGCTTATTTTTAGGCTCTTTTGTATTACTTTTTATAAATGAGGGGCGTGTCGATATTTCAAAAGTAGCTAGAGGGAGCATTGCTGTTTCTGCCAATCAAGAGCAAGTCAATCATCAGGGTGAATTATTAGCTGTATCGGGCGTCTTACACGCAGATGCAACAATTAGCGACCCAGAGTTGTTAAATACAGGGGAATTTCTCTATCTTAGGCGAGATGTAGAAATGTATGCTTGGGATGAAGAAAGAAACTCTGATAGCGATAATAATGCTTCCAGCACAAATCGATATGAGTACAACCGCGAATGGACGGATAATCCTCAAGATTCAAATCAATTTAACCGGCCAAATGGTCATTACAATCCACCCATGCGCTATCAAGGAGAAGTTTTCCGAGTTGAGCATGCCGAAATAGGTCGTTTTTCTGTAGCACCTGATCAGCTTTTATTTATGCAGCAGCGTGATCTTCCGCTGTCGTCCAATATTATTTTGGATGGGCGCATTGAAGAGGAGTATCTTTTCATTGGGTCTGGTTCGCTGGCTCAGCCAGACATTGGCGATTTGCGAATTCAATTTTCTACATTTGAAAATGATCAACAGGTCACTGTATTTGGTGCTCAAAACGAAAATAGGCTTCAGCCATTCACAGGGCCAAAAGACAGCTTACTTTATCGTGTATATCCAGGCGACCGAGATACAGCTATTGAGGCGATGCGAACAGAATTTTTGACGATTCTGTGGGGGTTTCGGGCAGCCGGTATCGGGATGATGTGGCTTGGTTTGATGACAATGGTGAGCCCTTTAACCAATTTGATCGGCAATGTACCGATCGTTGGCGGGTTAGGTCGCTTTGCCGCAGCATTTGTGTTTCTCTTTGTTGCCATTGTGCTGGGAAGTATCACGATCGTGATATCAGCCATCTTAAACAGCATTGTGGCGATGATTGTGATATTTATTTTGCTGATTGGGGGTTTCTTTTACTGGCGCAGTCGGCAAGAATAAGTACAGTTCTCCAGAGCTGCTAGTGCGAAAGCGTAGATATATTACAAACGAGTTGCTCAAAATAATGATGGTTGAGTACCTTTTACCAGATTGGCAGGGTACTCAGCCATCGCTCAAAAAGTTAAATCAAATTGTAAACGGCCGTTCCGCTTCAAACTCAGCAAAATCACCCTGACCAAAATAGTTTGGCGTTTGATTATCCGGCATTCTATCAACGATCTTTTGGTGGAACTCTTTGTAGTTTTTGAAATCACCCTCTTTAAGAACGCGCTTGAGATTGCCCGTAAAACGGCCGTTTATCATGCCTTCCCGAGAGAGCTGTTCATCCTGACAGCCTGAAATCAACAGAACCGCTGCTGGCACATCAACCGCCGAGCTAGGCGTATTTTCACCAATACCGTTATAAAAATCCGAATTATTTCGATACGTTTCAATGGCTTCATCCCAAGGCATTGCGCGAGACTTGCCTGAATCCTCATCATCTTCCTCTTCCTCATCAGTTGCGCGAGTCACAGTCCCACTGTGGCAACTATCGGAAAACACAAGGATTCGCACCCCTTTTTTAAACTTACTCCACAAGACATTGAGCTCATCGTCAAGTAACTGACCGTCGTACAAGCACCACGTTACATCAATCTCCTCCACCTTGACAAACTGATCTACATCCCCTGTATAGTCGGGGATTTGCCCGCCGTGGCCTGAATATGACACCATCAAAATATCACACTTATTCAGTTTCTGAGACGCATTGGTGAT
>JBCCFD010000204.1:0-13212 GCA_039029915.1 Chloroflexota bacterium | reverse complement strand
GGATGATTATCTGAAAATTGAGGATGGCTCTGCTAATCTATCTCTACCAGACTTAGAGGCTTTGGCTATCTATTTAGATGTGCCAATGGGGTATTTTTGGGGCACCCAACAGTTAGTCGACCCCGAAATGGTCAACTATCAGGAGTGGGTAACACTTCGAAATCGCGTCATAGGGGTGTTGCTTAAGCAGCTTCGCCTCAAATCTCGTAAAACCCTTGATGAGCTAGCCGATCATGTTGGTGAATCAACTGTGGCAATTGAAGCATATGAGTCAGGGGATACGGCCGTTCCTTACATACACCTTGAATCTCTCTGCCGCTTTATGGGCGCATCACCAGCAGACTTTTTAGATGATGAGAGAGGCCCAATGGGGCGTCATGAAGCTCGTCATAAATTAAACCGGCAATTTGATCGCATGACCCCTGATCTACAGCAATTTTTAGTTAATCCAGTCAATGTGAGCTATCTTGACACCGCCAAGCGAATTAGCGAAATGGATGTGCAAAAGCTCCGTCAAATTGCTGAAGATTTATTAGACATCACCTACTAATGTTCAGTCTATTATCAAATGATGGCAATTAAAATAAATTGAACAATCAAAGGCTGTTAAAAATTCGCCAATATGTTCTCCTAGGCTCTAGGTACAACCTTCAATCAATTTAGGCCAACTCCCAAAATGACAACAGGCAAACAGTTCAAAAACGAAGGAATAGCCGCATTTCAACAGAAATCATGGTTAGTTGCCGTACAAAAGTTTGAGCAAGCTCACACTAGCTTCAAGGAAGAAGGGAATGAAGCTGAACAGGCTGAAATGCTTAATAATTTAGGCGTTTTGTACAAAATGCAGGGGAGCTATCGCGAATCGTTTGAATCATTAAATAGTGCCATTGTTCTCTTTGAAAAATTAAGCAGCCTCAAGGAGGAAGGACAAGCTTATGGCAATCTCGGAGATTTGCACGCCGCACAAAAAAAGTGGAAAGATGCGGTCAACGCCTATTTAAAATCTTCTATCAAGCTTGAGGATGCCAATGCGTTTGCTGAACAAAGCCAAGTGCTGCGGGCTTTGAGCCTGACCCATTTGCGGCAGGGGCAGTGGATTGAATCAATGCGCCGGATGGAGCAAAGTTTAACCGTTAAACCTAGAGTTGGACTTGGCGATTGGATATTTCGAGCGATGATGCGCTTTGCAATGGGGCTATTGGGGCTTTCTCGGGTCGGGGTGTAACGCCTCTCAACAATCCTTAGTTGAAAACAAAATTCATAATCATTATTGACTATCACGCTAGTGACGATTGCGTTGGCTACCTACGTCGCTTCTTTCGCCGCTTTATACGCTGCTAGCGTACGCAATCGGGCTTCCTTGTGCTCAACAATCGGAAAAGGATAATCCGTCCCTACGGATGCGCCGTACTGTTTTTGTAAAAGCGGTGGCAACTGCCAAGGGGTATGAATTTCTTTATCTGGATAACCCTTTAATTCCGGCACAAATTGGCGAATATATTCCCCTTTTGCATCAAATTTTTGACTTTGAGAGGTAGGATTGAATATGCGAAAATAAGGCGCAGCGTCCGTCCCTGTTCCGGCCGCCCACTGCCATCCCCCATTATTGGCCGCAGGGTCCCCATCAACAAGTTGCTGCATAAACCACCGTTCACCCCAGCGCCAATCAATCAGTAGATCCTTCACCAAGAACGAAGCCACAATCATCCTAGCCCGATTGTGCATCCAGCCTGTTTGTAAAAGCTGCCGCATGGCGGCATCAACAATCGGGTAGCCGGTTTGACCCTGACACCACGCTTCAAACTCGTCGGGATCGTTGCGCCATTGAATTTTGTCATAAACAGGGCGAAAGCTGCCTTTGATGACGTGAGGAAAGTGATACAAGATCGTCTGGTAGAATTCACGCCAAACAAGTTCATCTAACCAGGTTTGGACAGACTGAACGGCCGTTTCTTCTTTGACTTTGGCACGTAGCTCAACGGCCGTTACGATAGCTTGCCTAGCTGAAAGCATGCCAAAACGGAGATAAGGTGAAAGCTTCGATGTACCGTTAATACCCGGAAAATCACGAAGCGAACCATATTGGGTTAAAAAGCTGTTCGTGAATTGGGTCAATCGTGCCTGAGCTTCGGACTCACCAGCTGGAAAAAACGGTAAATGATCTGCTTCCGGCAGCGGCTCTGAGGGAATGTCTGGGCATTGGGGCAGTTGTGCTGGCTTAGGAATAAGCTGGTTGCGGCGTGGCAACGGCCGTTGCAGCCACTGTTTTTTGTAGGGAGTAAAAACCGTATAGGGCGTGCCATCTTTTTTTAGAACATCATTCGGATGATGATAAGTTAATCCCGGCACCACCTTTAGGGGGATATCGGCTTTAAGTTGGCGATCTCGTTTGCGCGCGTAAGTTGAATAATCTGCTTCTGCAAAAACGGCCGTTGCCTCTACTTCCTCGACCAATTTTTTCAACACAATCGACGGTCGCCCAGAACGAATAATCAAGCGGCTTCCCACCGCTCGAAGGTCTCTATCTAGGGCTTGCAAACCCAGCCTTAGAAACTGCCACCTTTTTGAACCAACATAGGCTGAGTTTAAAAAAAATGGATCAAAAATAAAAATGGGTACAACTTTAGTACCCATTTTCACTGCTTCTTCTAACGCTTGATTATCAATTAAGCGGAGGTCACGACGAACCCACCAAATTACACTCATTTAAAGCTCGCTGCTAATTTTGCCTAACCATTCAATAATTGGGGCGGCCACCTCGCTATCCAAATGATTAGACAGCATTTTATAGTAGGTTTCCAAATATTGTTTCAGCAGGGTTGGCGGCATATTATAATTAACCAACAATTTCTCCACCCACGCAATTTCAGCCTCAATAAACCGCATATCGCCAAAGGTTAATGAGGCAATGACATCACGAGCCAAGTGGATATTGGCATTCACAAAATGTTCGTATGGCATGCCAGACTTTTGAAGAATTTGCCACGTTTTTGCTTCTATCATCGCCTGTTCGTTTTGATAATGTTTTAAGGCAGTTTGATAAATTTCAGGCACCTTAGGCACTTTAGCCAGTTTTGGCTTGTTCACAAAAATATGTTCCACTGTGTCCACTGCCGCCACAAAATCTGTTCCTAAATAGTGACCATAAATTCGGTCTTGCAGTTCTGGTACCCGATTAAAAATGCTGCCTCCAAACCCAAGCGGTACATTTTGATTTTCAATCGAATCAGACACACCGGCCAAGGTTGCTGCTGTATGTAAGGTTTGGGCCGTCAAAATGATGAGGTGTGGGTTGATCGACTGTATCGTAGCTTCAAAGCGAGCCTGTGGCACATTCGCACCAAGGTAAAGTAGTTCCCATCCTCGGTACCGCAACATAAGCGTCAGGAGTAAGGGGGCAAAGGTGTGATCTTCGTGGGGTGGACAACCGATAAGAATACGGCCGTTTTTCGTGGGTGGGGGTGCCGCCGCTACGAGCGAGTTTAAGCGTCGCATGGCTAACGCAGAAGCAAAATGCTCTTGCTGCACGCTGGCCTCGTCGTTGTACCACTGCACCCCAATCTGGGAAAGACCCTTTTGCAACAGTTCAATACAGGCTGAAACGGGCGAATAAAGGGCAAAAGCCTGCGTCAAGATATTTTCTGCACGGTTTTCATCAAAATTCAAGCAAGCTTGAATCCAAGCATTTCGCAATTCATCAATCGCTGGCCCAGAAGCATAGTCAGGAATTTTCAACTCTGGCTCCGCACTAGACCCTAATTCCACAATTGGATCTCTGCCCTGAATTTCTAAACTGCGCCACAGCTTAACAGCATGACTAATACTCATCCCTTCGGATTGGCGTGCTAATAACCACTTAATTGTGTCAATATCATTTTGAGAATAGAGTCGGTGCCCCCCATCCGTACGCTGTGGTACAGGCAGGCCATATCGACGCTCCCAGGCGCGCAGGGTATCTGGTTTGACGCCAGTTTCATTTACAACAACTTTTAAGTTAAACGCTGGTGTTCCGTCGTAGTTATCCATCTTATGCCTAATATCACTAAAAGAATAAAATTTTTTTGAACTTCTTCTATTCTGTTATATGAAACTGCAAGGAATTAAATGCATGATTCTCATTCATTTTTTATTCCTTAAAAACGCATTGCTGACTGGCAATGCTTGAGTTTTTTCTTAATAGAGACACTGCCGGTAAATTAACAGATTTACCCAAACTGAGTATATAATGACATTATTGTTTTGTCAATATTTTGCACAGATTTTTTTCAGATTTTAACTGATTTGCTTTAGAATAGGCAGATTGGTGGCTTAGCCCAAACGGATCGCTATAATTCGAACCTGACATTTACAAAATAGAGGAAACTATGGGAACAAAATTTGACCAACTATTAACACTGGTTTATGAGCTTCATGATATTCAAAAGGCAGAGGGGGTTTTAGCCTGGGATAAAGAAACCAATATGCCTAAAAAGGGTGCCCCGGCCAGAATCCAGCAAATTACAACCTTACGAAAACTTCACCATCAAAAAGCAACATCAGCGGAGTACGGCGAGTTGATTTCTGGTGCCATTGAAGAAATGAGCGAGTATGGCGAAGACAGCAATGAGAAACGCCTGCTTGATTATCTTAGGCAAACTTATGATAACGCAAAAAAGCTGCCTGAGTCTTATGTCAAGCGAGCCAGCCAGATTGGTGGCGCTGCCCAAACGGCTTGGGCCAAAGCCCGCCAGGAAAATGATTTTGCCCTTTTTCAACCCCATCTTGAAAAAGTAATTGGTTTATGCCAAGAATTAGCCAACTATTATGGGTATGAAGACGAGAAGTACGATGCCTTGTTAGATAAATTTGAGCTAGGGATGAAAACGGCTGAGGTGCGGGCCATTTTTGATGCCACAAAACAAGCTACGGTGCCGCTGCGTCAAGCGATTGAGGAACGCGGAACGGCCGTTAACGACGCGCTTTTGCATCAACCATATGACATAGACAAACAAAAAGCGTTTGCTCACTATATTGCAACGGCCGTTGGCTACGATTTTGAGAGAGGTCATATTGGCACTGTGGTGCACCCATTTGCAACCAGCTTTAGCCGCAACGATGCCCGCATTACGACACGCTGGTATCCCAACTTCATCAATGCCTCTCTGTTTGGCACTCTTCACGAATCAGGCCACGCCATGTATGAACAAGGAACGCATGAGAATTTAGCGCGGACTCCCCTAGCGCGCGGCACCTCCATGGGCATTCACGAGTCTCAATCTCGCACAATCGAAAACATTATTGGTCGCAGCAAAGGGTTTTGGTTAGCCCATTATGCCAAGCTTCAGGAAACATTTCCGGAGCAATTAGGGCATCACACCGTAGATGAATTTTATCGAGCCATTAATAAGGTGCAGGCGTCTTACATTCGGGTTGAAGCTGATGAGCTTACGTATAATTTTCATATCATGCTTCGCTTTGAGCTTGAGCAAGCCATGCTCAACGGAGATGTAAAAGCTGCAGATTTACCAACCGTTTGGAACGATAAGATGCAGGAACTGCTCGGCATTGTACCGTCAACAGATACTGAGGGCTGCTTGCAAGATGTTCATTGGACGCGTCCAGGTTTTGGCTACTTCCCCACTTATGCGCTAGGCAATCTTTATTCTGCACAAATGTATGAAACGGCCGTTTCGCAAAACCCCACCATTGAAGCAGATATGGCGCAAGGCAAGACAGAAAGCTTGGTTTCTTGGCTGGGAGAGAACATTCACCAACACGGCCGTAAATTCCCACCGAGCGAGCTTGTCGTCCGTGCCACCGGTAAACCGCTCAGTCATGAGCCATTTGTTCGGTACGTCACGAAAAAGTTCACTGAAATCTACGACCTGTAAATTAATAAAAAACTGGTCAATGGTGAATGACAAACTAACTATTCACCATTGACCAGCTACTATTCAAAATTTTCAACTTATAATCCCCACAAGCCCCAATTACCAAATCCAACCCCCTCGTAAACGCATCACGCCCACAAAAATTAAGACGAGTGAAATGCCAACCACGATAAGGTTATTCCGATAAATAACGGCGTACTCATCCAGCTTGGCCCATCTGGAGGCCGAAGAAGCCACCAAAATGGCTAGAACCATGGTCACGGCATGCTCGATGCGGCTTGTCAAAAAACCACCGGGTAAACTAAAAAGCAAAACTAATCCAAGGGCAAAGTTAAGCACTAGAGCGGCAGCGTACCCGATCATGAGCTGCCGATCGAGAATAGTATACGGCCGTTTTTGAACCAAACCAATTGTATTTTTAATAATCAACCCGACGGCTAGCAGCGACACAATCCAGCGCATGTCACCGTGTAAGGCTAATAAAAGCCTCATGAGTCCCAGCGTTTCCTTCGTTCACGTAATTGTTCTAAAAAGGTTGCTGTCCCCGTCTCGTCTTCCTTACTCTTTTCTGACGAATTCGCTCCACTCGCATCATCAGCCACCAAATATTCTAATCGTACCCGAACGACTGCTCGACCTTCAATAGCTAAAACCTTCAACCGAACCTTTTCATCATTATAAGTAACCTGATCCCCAACGGCTGGTGGACGGCGTAATTTTGCGACAATTAGCCCCCCGACCGTCGTCACATCCGGCAGATCTTCAAGCTCACCTAAGAACACAATATCTTCAATTAAATCATCAACCAAATATTCACCCGTCATCTCTAAGATACCCGGCGCAACTTCAATCAAAGGCTCTTTTTCCTGGTCAAACTCATCACGGACTTCACCCACCACTTCTTCAACTAAATCTTCAAGTGTGACAATACCAGCCATACCACCAAACTCATCTAGCACAACAGCGACATGCTGACGATCACGCTTGAATGATGCCAACAGCTTTTCAACCTGCTGATCTTCAGACACAACCGGAATTGAGCGTAACATCAATCTAATATCAAATTTGCTATTGGGCTTCAGCGACTGCCGCGCTAAATCTTTGATATGAATCATGCCAATAATCTGGTCTAAATTTTCTTCATGGACTGGGAACCGACTGTGATTGCTATTGGACGCAAATGCCAAAATCTCTTCGTACGGCATATCAACCGGAATCGCCTGCACTTTTCGGCGAGGTGTAAGCACTTGCCCAACGGTTCGATCGCCAAAATCGAAGATATTGCGAATCATCTCTTCTTCTTCTTCATTGAGCAAGCCACCTTCTGCACTTTCAGACACAATCAGTTCCAACTCTTCGGCAGTCAACACGCGCTCATGCCCTTCAACAACATGAACACCAAAGAGTCTAAGAAGCCAAGCACCAATTGAATTCAAAATTTTAACAGGAATACCCAATACCCAGTTCGACTGGAAAAACCGCATGGGGCGAACTAAATATTTTGACGCATTAACAGAATCCATCAGCGCCAATGTTTTAGGCACCATTTCACCAATCACAACGTGCAGATAGGTCAATATGCTTAACGCCACCACATAGCTAATATTGTGCGCTAGGTCTAAGTTCTGGGCCCAAGCAAACCCTTCAATCGACTGCAACCCGGGCCACTGCTCAATTCGCGGAGCGAGGAAGTGATCAATTTCTGGTTCTGCATATTGCGCCAACCCTAGGGAGGCAATGGTAATCCCAAGCTGAGCCGTGGCAATAAACTTATCCTGCTTTTGCCGGGAATCAACAACGTCAAAAATCTCGCCGGCAATGGTGTCCCCTTCTTCAGCCATGTGCTCTACCTGGCTGGGGCGCACCCCTACAATCGCGATTTCTGCCGCCACAAAAAATCCATTAAGCACCACAAGAACGATGATGACGATGGCAGGGATAATGAGTACCGTATAAGGTGGAAGATCACCTTCGGCTGCTGAAGCAATAAAATAATATGAAAATAAAGTCACGCCAGGGGTTGCAAGCAGTAAGAGAAGCTTACTCATAATCTTCTACCTCCCACTCGCTGTAAGATGATACGTTGTTTTCTTGAGCCAGGATGAGGGAGACTTCTTGCACCCCATAATCCTCCATTTGTTCTACCTGAATCACAGTTGTACCGATGGTTATTTCTTCACCTTCTTTTGGCGGATGCCCCAATTCACTGATAATAAGTCCACCCAAGGTATCGGCCGTTTCCTCTGGCAAATCAAGTTCCAAATATTCGTTTACATCTGAAACCAATAGATCCCCTCGTAAATGAATACGGCCTTCTTTATCGCGGGCAATGAGCGCCATCTCATCGTCAAATTCATCTTGAAGCTCACCAAAAATCTCTTCAATGAGGTCTTCAAAAGTTATCATGCCGGTGGTGCTTCCAAATTCATCGAAAACGATGACCATGTACTCCCCTTCATTGTTTAGCTTTTCCCAAATATCGAGGACGGGCATCGTTTCAGGCACATAAACAGCTTTTCGAATAATGTCATCAACCATGTCGCCCTTCTTGACGTGTAGCCTAAACAAATCCTTTACATGGACAAAGCCCACAATTTCATCCTCGGAATCTTTTGAATGCAGCGGGATTCGCGTAAACCCAGCCTCAATCGCCAATTCCAACAATGTTAAAATTGAGCTATCTTCAGAAGCTGTCCTCATTTTTGTTCGGTGCACCATGACCTGACGAGCAGTTAAATCTCGCAAGCGGAATGCATTTCGCAAGAGCTGTCTAGCTTGGTCATCAAGCATGCCCCCTTCATGGCTTTCAGTTACAAGAATTTCAATTTCTTCAGGGGAATGGGCGTGACCCTTTTTGCTACTGGCACCCGGGATTAATCTTAAAATCAGTAAACCACTACCGTTAAAGAATTTAATGAGAAGTTTCATAATCCATTGAGAAAGGATCATGGGTCTAACTAAAAATGTCGCCACCTGCTCCGGAAATTGAATAGCCAATGATTTGGGAAGCAGTTCGCCTAAAACGACTTGAATGATTGTTAAAATCGTAATAACAACAATAAAAGCAGCTGAATCCGCCACCGCAACGGGATTTAACTCTATATCAGGAAGCGTTGCGTTATTGGTAAATGAAGCATTTATTTGAACCACAATATTCGAAATTGGTCCTAGCAATCTGGGGACTATCGCATTTTGTCCATAAATACCCAATACCAATGAGGAAATAGTGATACCGATTTGAGTCGCCGCCAAAAATTCATCTTTTCTGGCGGTGGATTCTAAAATCGGAAGCAGTTTTTGGGCGGAGCCGTTTCCTTCTGCGGCCATTTGGGTTACTTTGGTACGACGCACAGCCACGGCCGAAAATTCAGCTGCCACAAAATAACCATTTAAACCGACGAAAATGGCAATCATTAAAATGATGAAAAAGATGTCGAGCATTGTATCTACACTTTTTTGTTAGATGGAAGGGATCTACCAATTTATTTTTCTAACTCTTTTCTTCCGGTTACATAAACGCAAAAAGGCCAACAGCAACAAAACGTGCTATTGGCCACATTAATTTAATCTCTGAATATCTTGGGTAAACGACTGTTTATCAGACTCAGGAGGTTCGGAGGACTCAGTTTCAGTCAACTTAGCGTCGCTCCAGTCCTGCTGACTTTATATTTAAATGTTTGTCGATTGGACATGTTATTTTTTGGAAAAATGAACCAAATTTAGGTTGTTCGCAAGCAGTATCAGGCAAACGCTGAACTTAAAGAGTTATTGCGATCTTTCCCTACTCATTTTTACGGATACTTAGAGAGCAACAGCTTTTCGAAAATAAAATTTTATCGTTAGATTTAGAGCTTATTGTTCTCTTAAAGAAGGCGTTTTTACCTCAACGACATTATAAAACAGGGGGTATAATTGGTCAAACGTGCAATTAATATGAATGAATCATCGTGGCTATCCGATCTTGTAGAATTTGAGCAAAGTATTCACTATTCAACCCCTATTCCGTTTGGGGAATCCCCGTTTGTCCATTTGACTGGCACACGGCCGATTTTAATTTCAGCACCCCATAGCGCTATTCATATGAGAAACGGCCGTTTAAAGCGGGCCGAAGGGTTCACCGGTGCGCTAGCTATTCTTCTGTCACAAATAACCGGTGCCCACGCCCTCTACATCAACTACCGGCTGCCAGCAGACCCCAACTGGGATCAGCACACCCCTTACAAAACCACGCTAAAACGAATTATCGATGCTTATCAAATACAGTTTGTGATTGACCTTCACGGCATGTCGAATCGGCACAAAATTGGCATTGCCCTAGGTACCATTAACGGCCGTAGTTGCCCCAACGAAATTTCCTTGATCGAGAACACGCTACAAAATCATCATTTTCGCAAAATCACCCAGCAAGAGGCCAAGGCACACACCAAACTTGATTGGCACACCTTTGTTAAAAATCATTCAAGGTTTACCGGCGGTTTATCCAATCACACCATTACCCGCTACGTCACCGACACGGTGGGCATCCCCTGCATCCAAATTGAACTCTGCTCTACTATTCGGGTTGTCTTTGAAGACATACCAAACGGTTCACCCAAAACATTTCGAGGCAATCCAAAAGCGACGAGGCAGATGATTAGGACGTTTATTGATTTAATAGAGCTTTTGTGAGGAAATCTATTTAAACGAAAAAAGATTTTGAAGTAATCATTTGGGCTTTGCTGCCAGTCCTCATTTCATGCTGGACAGAACCCTAGCTACGATGCACTCAACAGGCTTCGACAAGCTCAGCCGGCTTGATTATGACGCTATCTTTAATGACCTGATTTCGCGACTTTGTTCAAACCTGTGCTGAGCAAGGCCGAAGTAATGACAAAGATTTTCCGAACTGAGGTTAAAATAAAAACTCCCGCAGGATAAAACCCAGTATCGCCATCGCCACAAAAGCGATGAGCGTGTGCCACCAAAGCAGTGATGCAAAAAAGATAACTGGACTCAACAGCCCCACAACCACTGCAAAAACGTGTGACAATAGATGCCATTTTAGACGGGATGCGCCCAATCCAATGAGCGTCCCCCCCGCAATCACAAAAAAAGACAGATAGAGTTTTTCAGGAAAAAAGCTCAATCCTAGCATGACCATTAAGATCAAATAGATAAAATGGAAGCGCCACAGCCCATCAATTGGTTCAAACTCATAGTTCATCGCTTACTTTTATATCTATATCCTCTTGCAAAAACTCCCGATCTAATTGGGCAAAATTGGCCTCATATTTTTTCGCTAGCTGAATAAGGTAGCCACTAAAATCATTCCAACTGGCTTCCATCTCTTCACGAGCATTGATAAGGACCTTATCCTCTTGGTTTCGTCGCAAAAAATTCCACGTTGTTCGGGAAACGTGCCTAAAGCCATTTGAGATTTGAGTGGCGAGCTGCATCAGAGGGCTTGTCGTGGTCGTCTGTAAGACTTCATCCATCGCGATACCAGCCAGTCGCGCCCTTTCGAGTGTTGCTAGATCGCCTCTGCGAATCATAAAGTCTATCAAAAAGGCTCGATGCCAATGGTAACTTAACTGATCGCTCGCCGCCTTAATGGTGAGAAAATATAGAATTGTACGGTAAAGCCGCTTCAAAAATTCGAGGGTGAGGGTAATGGGCCACATCAAGCAGCCCGGCCAACAGCCTTGTGACCGATTCACTAAGCGGGCAATGTCTGGTGGAATTTGACGGTCGTTCCGCTTCGCAATTGTCTGCACCATGCGGCGCTTAAAAATCGTCTCAAAAAGCAAGTCAACGAGTGGAATTGGGATCAGCACAGACAGGCCAGCAAACGTGGCATCTGCATAAATCATCCAATCAAAAGAGGTGCGGGGTTCGTTATTTTTAAATTCAGTTTCCATCATCAAGAAGTACGATCAATTCGCGGCCAAGTTTCATCTAAAAAGGTTTGAATTTCAATTAGATACCCATTTGGGTCACGAACAAAGCATTGATATATGTTAAATTTTTCGTTCAAGGTGGGTGGCTTTTCGATTTCAACCCCGTGTTCAATTAGGTAACGATGCCACTCATCTACCTCGTCTGTAACCAGCGTCAGCATGATACCACGCCGATCGTTTGCCTCTAGCTGTGGGCCTAAGGCTTCACAAAATCCAAAAAATGAGGTCGCTGCTGTTTGATAAATGCGACAGCTTCCTTGATCAAGCACCATCGGCAGCTGCAGAATCTGTTCGTAGAAAACGGCCGTTTCCTCCAAATTCTCGCAGTGCAAAAAAACCACCTGTTGTTCAATAGACGGCCGTTTCATGCCATCCTCCCTTTTTGAGCTATAATTTTTACAAATCAATCCGCATATCCAAACAACTTAAAAGGAAAAGCAGATGTCACAGTACGATTTCGATTTAATTGTAATTGGGACGGGACCATCAGGCCAAAAAGCGGCCGTGCAGGGCGCTAAAGCAGGTAAAAAGGTGGCCATCATCGATAAAAAAGATTTTATGGGTGGCGTCTGCGTAAATACAGGCACCATTCCCAGCAAAACGCTGCGGGAAGCGGTCCTCTATTTATCTGGATTTCGGGAGCGCAACATTTACGGAGCTTCCTATCGGGTAAAACATGACATCACCATGGATGATCTACAAATTCGGTGCGATCACGTCATGAACCACGAAATGGATATCATTCAGCATCAGCTTTTGCGCAACCATATCAAGCTAATCAACGGCATTGCCACCTTTGTTGATGGACACACCTTAGCCGTTGAAACGCTGAGCGGCACCCAAAACTTCACGGCCGAATATATCGTTATTGCCGTCGGCACCAGCCCCACTCGTCGTGAGGGTATTCCATTTACACCAGACACTATCTTTACTAGTGATGGTCTACTCAAAATGCAAAATATTCCCAAATCGCTTGCCGTGATCGGCGGGGGTGTGATTGGCATCGAATACGCCAGCATCTTTGCGGCGTTGGGGGTCCGCGTGACCGTGATTGATATGCGGCCCAACCTTTTAAGCTTTGTCGATGAAGAAATTACGGGCGCGTTGGTTTACCATTTGCGCCAGCACCGCGTCACCTTCCGCTTGGGTGAAAAGGTCACTAATATCGAGGTTGATGTATCTGAGGGTATTGTGATTACTCATATTGATAGCGGAAAACGAGTGGTAACTCAAAAGGCACTTTATTCAATTGGAAGAACTGGGTCAACGGGGAAGCTCAATATCGGGGCTGCTGGCGATAGCGATGCCGGCACGCTCACCATTGACGATAACGGCATCGGCATGAGCCGGGACGAGTTGGTTGACAATCTCGGTACGATCGCCCGTTCGGGTACGGCGCGCTTTGC
>JBCCFD010000203.1:0-13296 GCA_039029915.1 Chloroflexota bacterium | reverse complement strand
CGGATCACGGGCACTGGGGACAAAAGCTATACCGCTCTAGCAATTTAGGTGAATCGTTTGATGAGGTTGAGGCCCCTAAATATCCTGAAGATGCCATTATGTACGACGTTTTCGCTGGTGGGGCTGAAAAACCGGCCGTGACCAGCTACCTTTGGACCATTGTCCCGGGTGGCGTTGACGAACCTAATAAGCTTTATATCGGCACCGAGCCAGGTGGGCTTTTCCAAACGATCGACGGTGGGGAGACTTTTCAATTAGTAGAGAGCCTTTGGAATCACCCATCTCGCCAAAACAACTGGTTTGGGGGTGGACGTGACCAAGCAGGATGTTGTTCTGTTGTTGTGGATCCACGAGACAGTCAACACCTTTATGTGACAATCAGCATCGGCGGCATTTATGAATCAACGGACGGGGGAAAGAGCTGGAACGGCCGTAATCATGGCCTCATCGCTGAATACCTACCAGACCCACATGCGGAATATGGTCACGATGGACACTGTCTCGTCGCCGCCCCATCAAATCCAGATGTCCTTTGGCAACAAAATCACTGTGGCGTTTTTAAGTCTATTGACAAAGGTCAGAGCTGGAGCAACCACACATCTGGCAAAGTGAAATTCGGTTTTCCTATCGTTATAGACGAACAAGACCCCAACACCGCTTGGGTCATTCCTGCCGTAAGCGATGATAAGCGGCTTGCCTTTGATGGGGCTTTATTTGTAGCCCGTACGGAAGATGGTGGTGAAACCTGGCAAGAGCTTCGTGACGGGCTTCCTCAACAAAATTCCTTCGACGTTGTGTTTCGTCATGCTTTAGATATTGATGGCGATACCCTGATTTTTGGGACAACAACCGGCAATCTATTTATCTCTGAAGATAGAGGAAATCATTGGCAAGCCATCGGCAACTATTTCCCCCCCATTTATTCGGTTAGGTTAAGCCACTAATTACGCTTCATAAGTCCACATAAGGTTTAATGATTCGCAATATGCAACATTTCTCCTTATTGTTAACATAATGATACGCAAGGCGCTTTCAAAAAACTGTACTAATGTTTTGACAAGCTTCTTTTGCCAGACTAATGGATTCAAGCTGTTTGTCAAAACCTCAGGTTCCGCCGTCGCTGGCTATCCGTTAATTTTTGTTGAGCGGAACACTAGTCAGCATCATACTCGGCTGAGGCAAGCTTTACACAGACAGCAACAATTTCCATGGCTAAGGAAACCTCTTCAACCGGCGGGCGGCTAGGTGATAGCCGAATATTTTTGTTATTGGGATCGATGCCACCTGGGAATGGTGCCCCGGCTGGTGTCAGGGCCACACCGGCTTCTTTAGCAAGGGTTACAACACGGTCTGCAACTGGCCGAGCTGTATCCAAGCTCACAAAGTAGCCCCCTTTAGGGTTTGTCCAAGTAGCTAAATCGGTGCCGTTTAACTCCTTAGCAAGCGCATCTTGAACGGCCGTAAACTTTGGCTTCAAAATTTCCTTATGTTTCGCCATCAACCCCTTAAGGCCACCCTTATATGATTTCAAAAAGCGGACATGGCGATATTGTTCAATTTTGTTTGGACCAATAGTTTGAAATCCCATCAGCTTGGTTAGATAGGCCACATTGGCTGCGCTGCTAGCCATAAAACCAATCCCCCCACTAGCAAACGTGATTTTTGAGGTTGATCCAAACAGCACAACCCGATCGGGGTTACCAGCCTCTTCTGCTGCACGAAGCAAGTTCAAAGTCTGAACTGGTTCGTCTGTCAGATGATGCACAACGTACGCATCGTCTGCAAAAATAGTGAAATCAGGAGCGGCCGTTTTCATACTCACTAAGCGGCGCACTGAGTCATCTGAGATAGAATCACCGGTTGGGTTGCTATATGTCGGCACAAAGAAGATACCCTTGATTGATGGATCAGCGGCGGCTAGCTTCTGTACCTCATCCATCGCCGGGCCATCGGCAGTCATTGGCACAGAAATCAACTCGTATCCAATTATCTCTAACAGCTTAAAATGACGATCGTACCCCGGGATTGTTACAATCATCTTGGGCGATTGGTTAAACCAAGGGCCATCACTATCTTTTAATCCTTTCAACATCGCCCATTTAAGCGTACTCGCCATAAGCTCGAGGCTAGCATTATTACCAACAATCATTTCACTAGCTTTGACACCTAGCATTTCGCCAAATAACTCACGCGCTTCAACTAAACCGGCCACCCCACCGGGATAGTTGCGCAAAGCAACCCCGCTTGGCGTCTCTAAAATATCTTCATTCACAATGGTCAACATTTCATTCGACAAATCAAAGTTTAAGTCACTTGGCTGACCTCTTTGCATGTTCAATGTTAAGTTCATCGCTTTATATGCGTTAAATCGTTCTTGTAATATTGCTAATGTTTCACCCATTTGGTTTCTCCTGCAATGTTCTTCAAAAAAATTTTACTTTCAGCGCCCAAGGTTATACTGACTGCTATGTAAATCTCACAAAATATCTCGATATAAAACGGGTTGGAAATGCGAGATTTACTCAGTGAAAACCAAAAATTCAGCATTTCTTTTTCAAGATACGTTTTGATTTTCACATAATCAAGCAATCTCACTGAATTTAGGCAAAAATAAAGCACCATATCGGTGCGTAGTGGAAAATACGGGGAAAGCGAAAACGAGACACAAAACTGTGCCTCGTTAATTTACAAATTTAAAAAATTATAACCTTAGCGCGCTTCACGATAAACGACGTGTCGGCGCAAGATTGGATCGTACTTTTTAAGCTCCAGACGCTGTGGGTTATTACGTCGATTTTTAAATGTAATGTACATATGTGAGCTTTCAGTGCTGCGCATTTTGATAACGCCGCGTACACCTTTCTTCTTAGCCATGTGGTTCTCCTGATGATAGCGTATTGATAAACGCCTACATAGCGTTTAAGGCTACCAGCTATAGGCCAATCAGCGATTGCTGAGTTGCATTTCTACTATGTGACGTCTTTTATAGAAAGACCTTGTTTTTTCAAGTAAGGCATCAAACCGATTTTGTCAACGGTGCGCATAGCGCGAACTGACATCCGAATTCGAACGGAACGATCAAGTTCAGGCACATAAACGTGTTTTGACTGTAGGTTTGGCATAAAACGACGTTTGGTTTTCTTTTGAGAAAACGAAACGTTGTTGCCTGTCAACGGGCCTTTCCCTGAAATTTTGCATTTACGAGACATAATTTTTCCTCAATCATTTTGCCATTTAATTAGATAAACGTGACAAAATTAAAAATCTAGCGAACAAAAAGCTTTTTATTCCAAAAGGCTTCTCGAGGTTCACTAATTCAGTGGATTTTTGTGAATAATGTACCGGCCAATTTCATCACCTTGGGCTTTACACGTTTTCATATCGATTTTAAACGTGTGCCCACCTGACACCCACTGCAAGGCTTCTTGGAGCAATCCTAAACCCAAGTAGCACACTGGGGTTTCAGCTTGACGATGCCAGCACATCGGGCATTGTTCAAGCGTATACACAAAGTGATCTCCTTCATCAGTGACTTCTGAGATTTGATCAGAAAACTGGGAAAAAATGCGAGCGAGGGCGGGAAGACCGATTTTCAACTTACTGTTGAGAGGCAATACACGAAATGCTAAATCACCAACGCCAACGAGGGCACCCACACCCTTTGCGCCATTTTCAAAGGTAGCCCGACCTGCCCGTATAGCAAGGCCTCGCCCTCCGCGTGGACCGTACATCTCTTCGAGGGCGGCCTGCAGAGCTGTCAACTCAGAAAAAGGAAACTCTTTTTCTAAATTGTTAGGTGGTCTTTCATGAATATATTTTTCAAGTTTAGCCAAACGCAAAACTGCGTGAAGTCCATTTTTCCCCATAACTTCTTCAAGGGCATCAATAATAATGCGGGCGAAGCGATTGGGGTAAAACAGCTCGTCAGGTTGATTGATGGTCATTCCTGATTGTTCCTAAATTTTCATACACGAAACAACTTGTGCAGGAAAGTGGCCGATTGTCAAAGTACGATGAAATAGTAAAAAAAGTGAATAAACGTATCAATAAAGTGAATAAACTTATTAATAATCGGTTTATTCGTCTACGAATGGCAAGAGTGCCAAGTGCCGTGCTTTTTTCACAGCAACGGCCAGAGCGCGCTGTTCTTTGGCGCACAGGCGTGTTTGACGACGAGGCCGAATACGGCCGTATTCATTCAAGTATCGTCGTAGTGCATCGGCATTTTTATAATCAAAGGTTACCCCTTTGATGCACCCTTTCCGAGGGCGCCTGTTGCGCCGATCGTTGTCATAAGCCATAAAAAAACTCCTTCAACAAGTTTAAATGTATTTATAAAAACGATTAAATCAAAACAAAAATAGGATGTTTTTTAGTTTCGTTTTTACGATCTGGTGAGGGAGTAGTGGCCTCATCCAGTGTAGTGGCATACAGCCTATCGATTCTAACGATTCTTCCTTAAAAGTCAAGCCCAAATTGAGGCCAAACAGTCTGAATTCAGCCTTGAAATTGACGTATTTTGTCTATTGATTGATGATTCAATAATTTATTACTTTGCTCGCCCTGCTTTCACAAAAGAAACGGCCGTTTTCTTTACATCTTTACTCTTTACCAACGTCTCGCCGACTAAAATCGCATCCACGCCAATTTCAGCCATCTTTTGCACATCAGCTTCCGTTTTCAAACCGCTCTCACCCACCACGACGATATCTTCAGGTATACGCTGGCGCAGACGAGCTGTGTTTTCAAAATCAACTTCAAATGTTTGCAAATTGCGGTTATTTACTCCCACAATTTTGGGATTCAAAGTTAAAACCAACTCTAATTCAGCCTCAGTATGCACCTCAATTAAAGCATTCATACCCAGCTTGTGGGTCAATTTGAGCAAAGAAGCCATCTCATTTTTGCTAAGCACTGCGGCAATCAACAAGATGCAATCTGCACCAGCGACACGTGCCTCATAAATTTGATATGGGTCAAACATAAAATCTTTACGGAGCACCGGAATTTTGACAGACTCTTTCACATCTCTCAGGTCTTCAAGCGAGCCTTGAAAGTGGCGGGCATCTGTGAGAACCGAAATTGCTGATGCCCCCGCGGATTCATAGAGCTTGGCAAAGCGTACTGCATCATACTTTGGCACCATCAGCCCCTTACTTGGTGATGCTTTCTTACACTCTGCAATTAAGGACACACCTGGTTTTTTAAGCGCTGCATAAAAATCTAATGGCTTAGGGGCCACTTGAGCAAACGCCCTTAAGTCCTCAAAAGGCGTCCCCCTCATAATCTTAGGCAGCTGTTCCCGATGATGGGCCATAATCTCATCTAGAATTTGGCCACGCTGTTTGGCTAATTTTGTTACACTCATGATGAAAAACTGTTTGTTGCTTCAACCCAAGCATCAAGGGTTTTTAAGGCGGCACCGCTATCAATTGAGTCTTTAGCTTGGGCAATACCAGCCGCGATATTATTATCTTTGACACCTAATGTGGCTCCCGCATTAAGCAAAACGATATCGCGGCGAGGACCTGTATCTTTACCACTTAAAATATCTCGCGTAATTTGGGCATTGTCCTCTGGTTCACCACCTATCATGTCGTCTAAATTGCCCCGCGCAATGCCATAATCCTGTGGATCCATATCAAATGTATTCACTTGACCATCTTTTACATAGCTCACCTGATTAACACCTGTTGTCGAAAGCTCATCTAATCCATCGGCACCATGAACGACATAGGCTGCTTTTTTACCGAGTCTACCCAAAACATGGGCCAATGGCTCGGTTAGATAGCCAGCAAACACGCCAACTAGCAGATGTGTTGCTCCCGCTGGATTTGTTAACGGGCCTAGCACATTAAAGATGGTTCGTTGCCCTAGCTCACGACGTGGACCAATGGCATGCCGCATCGCAGGGTGATGTTTAACGGCGTACAAAAACCCAATGCCGGCCTGATTCACACATTCAGCCACCTGATCTGCATTAAGGTCAAGGTTTGCCCCTAGAGCCATCAACACATCAGCCGATCCAGAGCGACTGCTTGCGGCGCGATTGCCATGTTTGGCCACTTTTTTACCCGCTCCAGCCACAACAAAAGCTGAGGTTGTGGAAATATTAAATGTATGCTTTCCATCTCCACCAGTGCCGACTGTGTCAATAAGCATCTCATCAGGAGAACCCATTTTGACGTTCACGGGAATGACATGTTCTAGCATCGACTTTGCGCTACCGGCAATCTCATCGATCGTTTCACCCTTCATGCGCAAGGCGGTAAGGTAACTACCAATTTGTGCTTGGGTGGCGTCACCACTCATGATTTGATTCATGGTCGTTTCAGCCTGTTCAAATGTGAGATTACGGCCGTTTATGACCTCTGCAATGGCTTCACGAATCGCCATATTCTCCTCCTATAAGACATGGATGTTCTCTTACATCACCTTTTGTATTTTTAACCAGTCGCCGCCTCTTGCTTCATTCGCTTTATTAATCGCATCAGAAGAGCCAAGAACAACCACAAGACCGTGGTCACGGACAGACTCGAGCTGATCGGCAAAGCGTACAAAATCAGCTGAGGTTGCGCCTAAAACTTCATTTCGAATCTTTTGTCTTATATCGTCATTGATGCCCAACAAATGGTGCAGCAAGGCTGAGTAACCTTTGGCATCTGGCAGTTGGTAGCTATCCATATCGCTGACTGCCCCGATAATGCTTTTTACCAGTTCATCATCCGCAATACCCTGTCGTAAAAACGAGGCTGTTTGATCGTAATTTTCAACAGACTCTATCAGGTTTGGATCCCGGTAAGACAAATAGTTCCATACGCCTGTATGACGACTGAATGTGGACAAACCGCCGTACGCCCCCCCCATGACGCGGATTTTTTCCCACAGCCAAGTAGTGCCTAAATATTTTCGGATCACTTCATTTGAACCGTGATAAGCATAGCCATGTTGATATAGGTTCGCCCCTTTACCCACATAGTTAACCTGGGCAGGAATAGTGAGACCTTCAGAAACGGCCGTTTGTTGCCACTGCCAGCTTTGAGATTGTCCATTTTTAACTGGAATTTGATCAATAAACCCGTGTAGCTGGGGTAAAAACTGACTAATATCTTCCCCACCAAGCGTCACATTACAGATCATATTTGAGCGATCAACGACGGTTTCCCGAACTGTTTCCAGCTTTGCCAGCACAGAAGCCCAATCAGATGTCACCTCTTCAGCCAGCTTGCGCAGGAAAAATAGGTAAGAAACGCCGTTCAACTGCTCATTCGCCCAGCCGCCTTCACTAAAGAAGCTATTAAGTCGGGTATTGATAATGGAGTGACCGCTTGGCACAAGACCGGCCTCAAGCTGAGCTTTAGATTTTAAGACCATCTGACTAAATCGCTCTTGATTATCCAATTGGACACCCGTCAGCATGTCACGCATGATATCCAGCATATCTTCGGTTTGATCCATTGTCGCTTTACCGCTCACAAAAAGCATGGTGCTCGCCGTATCATCCTGATATTTGTTAGAGACAGAAGTGCTGGCATAGACACCACCCGTTTTCCGCCCAATTCGCTGGGCAAGCTTCACGTAATCTTCCGTTTTTGTTCCGATTTCGGTCAAGGCACGACTAAATAGCTTTACGTAAGGCAGGAGCTCTTTTGGCAAGGTGTGGAAATCAAAGCCCACTTCAAGGTAGAGGATACTGTTTGTAAAAAGATCATGATGCAAAATGGTCGTATCACCATGCTGACTCATTTCAGTAGGCGTTGTTTTGATCTTTTGGTCAAGGTCACCAAGGGACAAACGCGGGATTTTGGCTAATTCTGCTGGATCATCCACAGCGCTTTGTATCGCTTTAAGCTCAGCCGTTCGTTTAATGAGGCCGTCGACTTCATTGTCTGATAATTTTGCTTTAATCGCCGCTAGCTTTTCGATTTCAGTCAGTTCTTCCCGCTGCTGTTGTTCAGGATCTGGCTCTAGGACGACTGTGTTGCGGTGAGTATTATCGATTAAATATTTTTTGACTAACGTTTTGAGATAGTTGGGATCTGATTGAACTTTTTGTTTTACGGCCGTTAATGGAGCTTCATACTTCAACGGCTCAAACATATCGTGCCCGTAAGCCCAACTCGTCAAGGCGCGGAACATCACGACCAACCCTCTTGGAAATGAGCCTGTATTATTTTCACGCAAGCTAAATTCAATCGTATTAAAGGCTGCTTCGACCAGTTCTTCATCAAAACCCATTTCGGCTAAATCAGCTAAAGTTTCTAATACCAGCGTTTCAATCTTATCGGCATCTTCAATGCGCACACCCCTCAATCCAGCTGAAAAAACAGGCTGGCGCATCTGCTGTGAAAAGCCCCCACCAATCGTATTTTCACCCAACCGAGAGTCCATCAACGCTTTGCGCAGGGGAGCGCCTTGAGAGCCCATAATGACGTACGACAGAATGCTTAACGCCATCCACATCTCAGGCTCTACCATTTCAGGCAGCGCCCAATTAACCATCACCATACCTTGCTGACTATAATCACTATCTGGCTCTACACTGTAGGTTGTCCGAACTCGACTCGGATTATCAAATGGTGTCTGAACATCAATATCGGCAGCTACAGTTTTAGCATCAAACCCCGAAAGATAACTATCAAGCTTTTGTAAACGCTGCTCAGTTGCATCATCCCCATACATGAAAACGAAAGCATTAGACGGATGATAATAAGTCTCATGAAATGTGCGGAACTGTTCATAGGTCAGATCAGGCATCACTTTGGGGTCCCCACCTGAATCGTGCCGATAAATTGTGTCGGGAAAGAGCGATTCTTGGGCTACACTGTAAAGCACTTGATTTGGGTTTGAGTAGGCCCCTTTCATTTCGTTAAAGACAACCCCCTTGTAAATCAGCGGGTCTTCACGGTTCTCAATTTCATAATGCCACCCCTCTTGCTCTAAATGATGTGGCTCAATTAGTGGGTGAAAAACGGCGTCCAAATACACATCGACAAGATTATAAAAATCTTTTTCATTTGTACTCGCCACGGGGTATGTTGTCATGTCTGACATCGTCATGGCGTTTAAAAAGGTTTGAAAAGAGCCTTTTACCAGTTCAACAAACGGCTCTTTAACTTTATACTTATGCGACCCACCTAGAACTGAATGTTCCATAATATGCGGCAAGCCCGTTGAATCTTCGGGTGGCGTCCGGAACGTGATGCCAAAGCATTTATTTTCGTCATCATTTGCCACCGACATCAGCAGTGCACCCGATTTGGTATGACGGTATAGTCGAACATCACAATTGAGTTCTTCAACAAATTGTTCTTCAACGAGCTCAAAACCGTAAGAATTGGACATTGTTTCTCCATAAAGGGAAAAGAAAATTCGACTTTCTTTTCCTCAAGGTTCGGCAGCTTTTGACACCTTATTAATCAAAAAATGACTACCGAACAGCTCAGCATTTGCAGTGTTATTTTAGGAATAAATTCAGGTAATTTTCAGTCGTCACCAATGAAATGTCAAACCTTCTCATCACTTACCAAAATGATCCAAAAAATTTTGCAAAATTTGATGCCCATGTTCGGTCAAAATACTCTCTGGATGAAACTGGACGCCAACGACCGGATATGTTTTGTGGCGCACACCCATAACCTCTCCATCAGCCGTTTGAGCGGTCACTTCTAGCGTATCTGGGAGTTCTTCTACAATTAAAGAGTGATAGCGAGTTGCCTGAAATGGGCTTGGAATATCTGTGAAGACTCCCTGGCCATCATGCGTAACGGGTGAAGTCTTACCGTGCATTTGATGCTCAGCCCGCACAACCTTTCCACCAAACACCTGCCCAATACATTGATGGCCTAAACAGACACCAAAAATGGGTGTATTTGGGCCAAACTCTCGTAAAACATCGAGCGAAACACCCCCGTCATCAGGCTCGCCAGGGCCAGGACTTATAAAAATATGATCTGGATTCATCTCTCGAATTTCATTCAGCGTAATCTGGTCGTTCCGGCGTACCTCAATCTCCTGCCCGAGCTCGCCTAAATATTGCACGAGGTTATAGGTGAATGAGTCATAGTTGTCGATCATTAGAATCATCTGGTTTTCCTTAATCAGCCGTGGACTACGAGCTATGGACTATTAGCAAACCTGTCAAACTCATAGCCCATATCTCAAAACCGATAGCTATATTATTTAGGTACAATCAACCCCATTATTTCTTTCATGGCATCAACTTTCGGGTTAGAAACTGCGGCAGCCTGTTGGGCACCTTGAGCTAAGACGCGATCGAGTTCGGCGGGATCGTTCATCAGGCGCTGGTAGTTTTCCTGCAACGGCCGTATATGGTCAATCACCGTCTCGGCTACACCAACCTTCAAATCACCATACCCGCGCGCATCGCGGAAATCCGCTTCAACATCCTCGAAGCTTTTACCTGTAATTGCCTTATAAATCCCCAAAAGATTATTGACACCAGCTCTTTCTGGATCCTTAGAGAAGGCAATCTCGCCAAATGAATCTGTCTTTGCCTTTTTGAACGAGCGCAAAATCTCTTTTGGCTCATCCTCAAACCGAACAGCATGCCCGCGAATATGGGCTAAGCTTTTCGACATTTTGGCATTTGGATTATCAAGTGCCATCACCCGCGCGCCCACTTCTGGAATAACAGGCTCTGGCACAACAAAGAACTCTTGACCATAAAGATGATTAAACCGATTCACGATATCGCGCGTTAATTCAACATGCTGCTTTTGGTCTTCACCGACAGGCACTTCATCCGCATCGTAAAAAATAATGTCGCCAGCCATCAGCACTGGATAGTCCAAAAGCCCAGTGAGAACGCTTTCTTGTTTAGCCGCTTTGTCTTTGTATTGGGTCATGCGGTGTAACCAGCCTAAAGGCGTGACGCAGTTGAGCAACCAGCAGCCTTCAGCATGGGCTCGAACATGGCTCTGTACAAAAAGCGTCACCTTGTTCGGATCAAGCCCGACCGCAATTAACCAAGCCGTTAATGATCGCGTCTGGAGCCTCAACTCATCAGGGTCTTGTGGCACGGTCAAGCTGTGCAGGTCAACGACACAAAAATAATTCACTTTCTCATCTTGCTTATCAACCCAATTCTTAAATGCACCCAAATAATTGCCCAAATGCACATTACCTGTCGGCTGTACACCACTAAATACGGTTTTTTTAGTCATCATTTACTCCGATTCAACATATCAGCTGGTCTGCACTTCAGCACAAAAGCTGACTAGCTGACTAGCTATCAAGCTTTTATAAATTCCCTGCTTCTGCTTGCTCAACTGCCAGCAAAATCGCTCTGGCTTTGTTGGCACACTCTTCAAACTCATTAACTGGTTTGCTATCAGCCACGATGCCGGCCCCCGCTTGAACATAAATCGTATCGTCCCGCATGACCATCGTGCGAATTGTGATACAAGTGTCCATCGACCCATCGTAGCCAAAATACCCCACGGCCCCAGCATAGGGACCACGTCGCTGGCCCTCTAGCTCTTCGATGATTTCCATCGCGCGAACTTTTGGCGCACCGCTCACCGTTCCCGCGGGAAAGGTAGCCCGCATGAGGTCGAAGGCGTCCATATCTTTATGCATTTGCCCAGTCACATGACTCACAATGTGCATTACGTGACTGTAACGCTCTACAATCATCAAATCGCTCACTTTAACTGTGCCATAGTCGGATACGCGGCCTAAATCATTGCGGCCTAAATCAACGAGCATTACGTGCTCCGCTCGCTCTTTAGGATCAGATAAAAGGTCTTCAGCCAGCGCATCATCTTCTTCAGGCGTTTGGCCGCGTTTTCGTGTCCCGGCGATTGGTCGAACGGTTGCTAACCCATCCTCAAGCCGAACATGAATTTCAGGTGAGGCGCCAATGACTTGGAAATCCAGCTCGCCAAAGTTGAAATAAAACATGTAGGGAGAGGGATTCAGCATCCGTAACGCCCGATAAATAGCAAAAGGATGGGCTCTCGTGGTCCGACTAAACCGCTGGCTCAACACCACTTGGAAAATATCACCGGCGGCAATGTGCTCTTTGGCTTGTTCAACTATGGTGCAATATTTCTCAACATCCATATTTGATTTTGGCACATCTGAACCATTGCCGTTGTGACGTGACCCCCAGCGATATTTGGGAATGGCTGGCAGTGAACGCAAGAGCCGTTCGCTCACCTGCTCAATCTGTTGAATCGCATCAATGTAGGCCGCCTCAACATCATCCTCAACGCGAGCGTTTGACAGCAAAATGAGCTTGTGCCGTGCATGGTCAAAAACAACGAGCGTATCAGCTAACAAAAAGACAGCATCGGGCAGGTCAAGAACAGTTTCGGCCGTTTCTGGTAACCGTTCAAAATCCCGAACAACATCATAGCCAAGATAGCCAACCGCTCCCCCAATTAATCGGGGCAAACCGGGTAGCTGGGCAGGTTTAAAACGACCGATTTCTGAGCGCAACACATCTAGGATATCTTCTCCTTCTTCTAGGTCTCGCGTCTCGGTTTTATTATTGCGGGAGTCTGTGATGGAACGGCCGTTTAGCGAAATCATTCCTCGTGGATTAACCCCCACAAACGAATATCGTCCCACATGCTCCCCACCCTCAACCGATTCCAACAAAAAAGAGGGATGATATTCATCCATCAACTTCAAATAAACCGATACAGGTGTTTCTAAATCTGCCGCAAATTCACGATACACAGGAATCAAATTTACGTCAGTCGCTGCATACTCTCTGAATTGTTCTAATGTTGGGGTGTATAGATTATTCATAATTCACATCCCTTTGAGTAGAGAGAAGAGAGAAAAAAACACAAGTACAAATTGGTAATTGGCTGATTACTGAAAATTGACCGCCTAATTACGCCTTCTCTTTTCGCTCACCACTATCCAAATAACGAGTCCATAAAACAAAAAACACGCAATCATCCCAAAATAGGGACGAGAGCGTGTTACATTTCCCGCGGTGCCACCCTGCTTAAGCCGTGGTTAAAACAAAAAACGCGCGTGATGCGCGTTAACCAGCTTCACTTTCCCGGTGCGTTCCTTTTTCACAAAAAAGGAAGATACCATTGGCCATGTAACGGTGGCAAAACCGACATAAGCTACTTTAATTATTTTCGCCTATGCAACTCCTCGGCCCATTCTCCTGCTGCGCTGATGTTGGTTTTACAGCTCTAGAACCAACTCTCTTGAACCCGCTTTGAAGGATACTTCTCCGACTCAAAGTTTTTAATCTGTTAATTTGGCGGAGATATTAGCAAAACTATCAAATTGTGTCAATACCTG
>JBCCFD010000202.1:0-13425 GCA_039029915.1 Chloroflexota bacterium | reverse complement strand
TTGGCATTTTGCTTTATACATGTACTGAAAATCATATGGTGACGCTTAAGGAGTTTGATGAATTTTATACGGTGCACTCAGAGCGGACGATCATTCAAAGTCTGCGAAACTTGTTTGAAACAACCTGCTTGCACTGGTATGATGATTCACGCAGTCAGGCTGAAGAGCAAGATTTAGCCCAGCTTTACTTTGATGCTTTTCGCTTTGATGAGCGCAAATTAATCCAGCGAATTCAGGTGGTTCTCCCAGAATTTGATCCCCATGCCCCAACCTACCAGTTTGAGCAAAATAAAATTGAGGGAATTAATCCCGTCTACTGGTTAAATCAGCACCAAAACGAATGCATGGTTTCGATTTATCACAGCATTACCCACGGTGATCTGACGGGGCGTAACATTATGGTTGATCAGACCAATAAATGCTGGTTGATTGACTTCTTTAGAACGTATGATAGCCACATTATGCGAGATTTTGTCATTTTAGAGACGGACATTAAGTATCGCTTGATGCCTGAGTTGACGGCCCCTGAATTTTTGATGCTTGAAAAGGCGCTATTAGAAATTGATGATACGGGTCGAGAGCAAACGATGATGGTGCGGTTACGTCCTGAGCTGATTAAGGCAATTGCTATTATTAATGCGCTGCGTTCGTTTGCCATTAAGTTTGCCTCAAGTGGTGAATCGTCTAGCAACTCGGCCTCTCGCCGGGAACATCTAATCAGCTTGTTGATGGCGACGCTTAACGTGGTGCGATTGCGTCATGTAAAAGAAGAGCGTAAGCTGCAGGCGATGCTCTCCGCGTCACTGATCTGTGCCGAGCTTGATCGGCTGGCTAATCGGGCGCCTCATTATCCTCAAATCTCCTTGACGGATACTTTTAGCTCGCTAGCTGTTGATGCCTTCCCTCATTCTGTGGCTCAGCACCGCCGTCTAGCTCAACTGTTAAAATCACAAAGACTGCATCTATTTTTGGGGTCACAGGATGCGACTGGTTTCTTTTGGTATGCTTCTTTGGCAGAAACGAGTGATTTTCCGTGGCGGGCCATTTTTACGACAAATCGTCATGCCCATATTGAGTCGGCGCTTGAACAACAAAAACGGCCGTTTCAAATTGTTGAAGCGCATGAAGAGCCGCGAAACGGTAAATTACCCCTATATAAATTTTATGGCACAAAGCAAGAAGATAGCGAAGCTGTAAATGGCGTGCTTCATCAGCCAAACCATCAAATTGTGGGGCGGATGTGTGCCGCCTTGCAAAATGGGGATTCGCTTTTATTATTGTGTGCAACAGAATCTGAAATGATGATGGTGTTTGGTGCCTGCCAAGGTCATATTCACAATGACCAGCTTTGGCTAGCCGGTGACCAATTGCCCGAAGATAAGCAAGATAGCTATCGTTCGGTGGGTTTTCGAGTTATTCCCAATACACCAGATGAAATATTGTTTGCAATCACTGAAATGAGGTTTTCCGATGAGTAATGTAGCTAATAATGCGCAAGGGTTTCGACATGAAGAGGTAATGCAGCTCACCAAGTTCATTGAAGCAGGAGAGTCAGCTTCAATCATTGGCATGAGCGGCACAGGAAAATCTAATTTATTTAACCACCTTTGTGACTCAAAAACGCAAGAGCTGTATTTTACCGAACGGCCGTTTCCCCTTATCGTGCGCGTTAACTTTCACTATGCACCAGACTTCACCGACCGCAGCATGTACAGCTTGATTTTAGAGCAACTAGAAGCGATTTCGCCCCGCGAAATTAGCCGAATCAATTTGCCAATGGGGATTGCAGACCAGGTGATTTGGTATCACGATTCGCTGATTGAAGCTAAAGATGATCTGTTGAAGGTGCAGCGCAGCTTTAAACAGGCGATTCGCCTGCTGCTCTATGGGAATGAGCGGAAGCTTGTCTTTTTGTTTGATCAGTTTGACGACGTTTACCGTGAAGCACCGGCCCACTTTTTTGCAAACCTACGCGGCCTGCGTGAGAATTACAAATACCGCATTAGCTATCTGATTTTTACGCGCGACATGTTGCCGAATATCATGGAGTCAGACCCCGCTCGAGAAGAGTTTTATGAGCTGATGGCCTCGAACTTGGTGGGATTACGGCCGTATAACTTTTCAGACGCCCGAGATCTGCTCACCCGGATTGGTAAACGTAATCAGATTAATTTTAATCACGATCAAGCTGAAGATATGATCACTGTTTCAGGCGGTCATGCTGGCCTTTTGCGCGCTACCTTCCTCACCTCAGGTCGTGAGGAGCTAAACTGGCAGCCCGGTAAAAATGACGAATCTTTGTTAGACATTCCCGGTGTGCGCCTTGAGTGCGAAAAAGTTTGGCGCAGCCTAAGCGTTCAAGAGCGAAAAGTCTTGCACACCCTTCAACACGGGCAAAAACCATCATTTGAAAACGTACCAACTCTTGAACAGCTATCTGTGAAAGGGGTACTGCGCTCAATTGAAGACCCCAAGATTTTTTCACCTTTATTCGCTTTATTTATCAAGCGTCAGGACCCGCTGTGGGAGCGCCCCATTTACTTTGAAGAATCTACGCGGCAAATCTTGGTGTTAGGCCAACCGATCCCCTCATTAACGAGCCTCGAGTTTCGCCTCTTTAGAGCACTTTATGAGCGAGATGGTGAGGTGCTGGATAAAGACGATCTTATCGAAGCTGGCTGGCCTAGCGCTCGTGGTGGGGTGTCTGATGAAGCCTTAACGGCCGCTATGGCCCGACTGCGCCGTAAGATTGAACCTGATTCAAAGAATCCCCGCTTCCTCAACAACATCCGCAATCAAGGATATACGCTTAAGCTAGAATAGAGCAATGTGTCTCCGTAAAACTTGGCAAGACACTATTCTAAATTTTCTTACGCCCAATTGATTTCTGGCACAACAACCACGCGAAAGCCCACGTTTAAACTGTTTTCATGGATTGCGGAAACGCTTATTGTGGTTAGTTCCCTTTTACCCAACCGCTAAGCTCCGCCGGCGCTTGCTTTTGCGAACGCGGGGTGGTGGTGTGCCGTTGATTAGTGCCGGCGGATCAGCCGCGGGCGGTGCGACTGAGGGAATGTTGTCATACCACCCAAACTCGTCGACAGCTTCCATCATGGCCAATACATTTTCAGGTTTGCAACCGGGATGCAGGGAGTTTGAGGAGCATAAAATATAGCCTCCCTCCGGTGCAGCGATGGCGATTGTGTCTTTAACCGCCTGCCGAACCTCGCCAGGCCCTCTAAAGACCAGTAGGTCAAGACAATCAATATTGCCCAACACGCAGACGCGCTCCTTAAGGTACTTTTTCGTCATGCCGATATCCATACACTGTGGTTGGACAGGATGGAAGCCGTCAAACCCAGCTTCGATAAAATAGTTCATCAACGGCCAAACCACACCGTCACAATGTTTCACCATTTTGAGCCCCAAGCTGTGAGCATGATCGCACAGCTCTTTTTTATATGGGAAAATGAACTCCTCAAAGTGGGGAAGGGATATTAGCGATGTTGTGTTGCCCGCCAAATCCCCATCAACCATGATGAAGTCAAAATCATATTTTGCTGCCAAGGAGATAATTTCCCGATTGAAGTCTGTGGTCATTCTCATCATGTCATGGACAAATTTGGGGCGGACAATGAAGTCCTGCATCAACAAATCCATACCACCTCGAATGCGCCACGTTTCTTGAAAGGGGCCGCTTAATCCTAAAGCGTGGGCGTGGTGCGGCAATCTTTCTTTGACGTAGACCGCTTTTTCCACATCGCTTTCTTTCAGTTTTGATACCATGTCAAACCCGTCAATTGAGGTCTTGTGTTTGAGCGGCGCATCCGTTATGAGCGGCTCGCCAAAGTCGCTAAACATGTACGTTTTGCCGTAATTATCACGGCCGTATCCTTCAGCAATCGTTTCCATTTCCACAGAGTAGCTGTGCCAAACGCCATCCATTCCCAAGGCTTTAATCACATCAATGAACAGGTCGAGTGCTTCTTCATCCTCCTCACCGTGTCGGGTCATTCCCTCCTTTTTTTCGGGAACTTCAAGACCCAGCAGTTCAGCGACACCGTAAATGACGGGTTCATCAAACCAGTCGAATGTGGGTACCTTGTCAGGAATGCCGCCGTTAAGCGCAGTTAAAAGGCGTTCGCGGTGGTTCATAATCAGCTCATTGTTTCGTATTGTGAAACTTTGTTGCATTGTGGGACAATATGGCAATATTTTCGCAAAACAGCGTTTTTCTGTCAACCAACTTCTTGACATGAACCACACTACAGGTTGTATGCTTGACCAATGGAAATGGAAAAGGAATATACGATTCAAGAAATTGCGGCACGGATGGAACTTAATAAATCAACGCTTTATTACTACGAGCGGGTTGGTTTAATGCTGCCAGTGCTTCGAAAACCAAACGGACATCGTCGGTATTCAGAAAAAGATGTGGAATGGTTGGCGTTTGTCAAATGCATGAGGCAAACAGGCATGCCATTAGAATCTATTCGGGCGTTTGCTGTTTTGCATCAGCAAAATGGGGGGCTGAAACAGCGCATTGCCATTTTAGTAGAACACCATCAACGAATGCTGGCTCAACAAGAAGAGCTAGCCAAGGCAATAGATTTTATTGGAAAAAAAATTGAGCGCTTCGAAGAGGCGATTGAACAATATCCATCGTTGGCATAACACATTGTCATCTTATTGATAGGTATATAGCATGGAAAAACGAAAGCTAGGGAAATTAAATGAATGGATAGCACCGCTTGGGCTTGGGTGTGCTGCAATCGGAGGATTTTATACAAGAAACGGCCGTATTGCCTCTCGTGGTGACGTTGATGACCAAGAAACGATTCGGGCTGTACATGCCGCCATCGATCATCAGATACAACTCTTTGATGTGGCTAATATTTATGGGGCAGGGCACGCTGAACGGGTTTTAGGACAAGCGTTGCAGGGCAAGCGAGAGAGAGCGATTTTACAAGTTAAATTTGGGGCCTCATTTGATGAGGTGATGAAGGCTCAAATTGATTTCGAAGGGGATGTCACAGAAACGATGATTCGTCACTCGTTAGAGGGGAGCTTGCGCCGCTTACAAACTGACTATGTTGATATTTTCCAGTTCCAAAATGCGGGCTATCCTAAAGAAAAAATCCCTGAATTGTTGCTAGTGTTAGAGCGATTAGTAGCGGAAGGCAAAATCCGCTCAATTAGCTTTGGTACGCCAAATGTGGAAACGGCCGAATTATTTGCCGCCTCCTCACATTGCGCCACGATTATTACAGGGCACAATGTTTTTATGGATGTGGCTGAAATGTTGGCCATGCTGGCTAGACATGATGTGGCTTTGTTAGCTGGGGTGCCCCTGTTTATGGGCTTTTTGAGCGGTAAATACAATGCCAACTCAACATTTGATGAAAACGATTTGCGGGCAACGATGCCGCTGCAGTCTGGCGGGTTGGCAGATCGATTGGAGCAGGTAGAGTTGTTGAGAGATGTGCTGTGTGAAAACGGCCGTTCTCTTGTACAGGGGGCGATTTGCTGGCTATGGAGCCGCCATTCACTCACCATTCCACTGCCAGGGTTTAAAACGGTGGCTCAGGTTGAGGAACTCGCTAAGGCAGCCTCATTTGGGTCATTCAACGCGGGTCAAATGGACCGGATCTCCCAAATACTGGGTTAAGAGCTAAAACAAGATATCAGTAAAATCAGCGACGTAGCCAAAGATGCCAATGGCGATGAGCAAAACGCCAGACAAGCGAGTCATCAGCTTGTAATTTTGGGTCATCCACTTCGTAAAATTACGCTGGAACGATGTGGCAACCAGCGGTAAGAAGACCAGCGGCCAGCCAAAGCCAAACCCAAACGCAAGAAAGTAGGCCAATTCTCCCACCAAGTCGCTGGGGGTATTTGAAAGCAGGAGGGCGGTTGTAATAATTGGACCCGTGCAGGGAAGTGTCATTGGGCCAAGCAGAAGCCCGTACACATACGCCCCGCTATAAGGGTTGTTGAGGACAGGCACCTGAGGCTGGCTCAATCTAGCAAACGGATTTTTTCCAAATATCATGAGGATGCCTAAAAGAATGACCACAATGTAAATAATGGGCAGTAAAACAGGCAAAACCGAATTGAAGGATTGCTGAAGAACAAAGACAATCGCCCCAATAAGCACCATCATGCTTAAAACGCCAGCTAAGACCAAGAGACCTAACCAGTTGGTGGCTCGCTGGGCGCGTTCATTTTTAGCATTGCCTGCCATATAAGCGATAAGACCGGGATACAGCGGCAAAATACAGACATTGGTTAAGATTGCGGCATTTCCGAGAATAAAAGCTTGGAATAGTTCGTTCATAATATTTTGGAATCAATGTTATAGGGATGGGAGACCTTTTTTGCGTTGGTCTCCCATCGAGAGTTTATTTATTGAGTTTCAGCTTCAATTTGGGCGACGATTTCTTCAATGGAGTGGAAACCAGTGGAGAGTTCGGTGAGTGAGCCATCGGGGCGAATGATGAAGTGAGGGGTTGCGGGTGGATTGGCAACATTACGGCCGTATTCACCAACCATCGCTTCAACTAATTCAGGGGAAGCAACCGCAAATAGAAACCCATACCCGTTATTGTTGGCATAACCTGCTAGGGCGTCGGCTGGTAAATTCGTTTCAACGCTTAATCCTACGATGATGACATCGTTGGGAAGCTGATCGATACCGGCATTTAGCGTGTTAAGCTGGCGACGGCAATTGGTACACCAGGTTGCCATCGGTTCAACATAAACGGTTTTACCTGCAAAATCAGCCAATGTGAAGGTGTCTCCCGTTCTGGAATCTGAGATTTGTAGGGTAAGCCACTCAGGACCAGCAGAAGCGACGGTTGACTCATCTTCCATCACTTCTTCATCCATGGATTCATCTTCCATCATTTCTTCATCCATAGACTCTTCTTCGTCCATGGACTCGTCTTCGGTCATTTCTTCATCCATGGACTCATCTTCAGCCATTTCTTCATCCATGGACTCATCTTCCATCATTTCTTCATCCATAGATTCATCGGATACGGCCGTGTCTTCAGTAGACTCAGTGGTAACATCAGCTTGGTCGGTGGAATTTTCAGCAGGAGGTTCTGCGTTTCCTCCACAAGCCACTAAAAGCAAAGGGAAGATTAAACCTACGACCAAAAATTTAAAATCAATTTTCATTCTTCAATGTCCTCTTGTTTAAATAATTTGCGAAAAGCCACCCCGAAAAAGGGGAACTTCCTAATCTAGACGACATGATATCGATTTTTCTTCTTTAAAATTGATTTGTAAGGGTGCTGTAATAAGTTATTTCATTTTCATTCATCTTCTGTAGGGATGGGTATGTTAGAGGGATCAATGCCCATTGCGTTGCCTAAACCGAGAAAAGTGAGCTGACGAAACGATTGGGTCATTTGCTCTGCAGGATAGGGCATCCCGTTTTCAAGCCACCAGGCGGTTAGTGATAATAAAGCCCCCGCTAAATAGTTGGCGAGTAGATCATCTGGAAACAGTCGTTCTTTTGGTAAAGCAGGGAAAAACCGATTCACAGCTTCCTTGGCGATGTAATCCTGAATACGCCGGTAAATCTTAGCGCTACCTTCACCGCTTAATAAAACGCGGTAAAGATCGCTGTTCTCTTGTGCGTGGTTAAAAACCGCAAATACAGGGCCGTCATTTAGTTTACCTGCGACAACCGGTGGATCTAAAGTCTTAACTAGCTCATCAAACACCGATTCTAAACTGCTAACGAGAAGCTCTTCTTTATCTTTATAGTGCAGATAAAAAGTGGCTCGCCCTAAATTGGCTCGCTCCGTAATATCTTGAACCGTAACGGCTTCATACCCTTTTTCTAAGACTAACGCCATGAGCGCATCACGCAGCAATCCCCTCGTTCTAATGATTCGGCGGTCTAATTTTGGCATAACTTTACCCTTTAAATGAGATGAATAAGTAGACGTGTGTCTATTAACAGACAGTGTACCTAGGTTGGAGGTTGACTTCAAGGGCCGAATCCTTTATTTTTGAAATTGTTAGACACGATGTCTATTAAATGAAAGATTATACGCTAGTGCAGTGCACTGATTAACTTGAGGCAAAAATGACAATTGCAGTCGAAAAACAGGCAAGACCCGTCCCTATAAAAGAAGAAAGTATTATTAGTGCCTTACTGTCTGGGGCCATTTCAGCACCTATTAAGCCTTTTGAGAATAATTGGCGCGAACTCGGTGATTTTTACTATTATCAAGTTCGCAATTTTCCGGTATCCATTATTTCTCACCCCAAATATGCGCAGGAAGTTTTGATTCGACAGAGGGATGTTTTTCAAAAAATGGGTAAATCGCCGCGTGGTGATGTTTTGGCCCTGGTGCTGGGTGATGGTCTGATTACCAATCATGATACCGACTCTTGGCTATCACAGCGCCGCATGATGCAGCCTATGTTCCATCGGAAGCGGCTTGCGTCCTTATCTGAAAAAATGGTAGATGGTGGACAGCGGATGCTAGATCGCTGGTCAAAACTGTCACCGGGAGCAACGGTTGATATTAACGATGAGATGATGCTCGTGACCATGGATATTATTTCACAGAGCTTATTTAGTAGCGATGTGATGAACGATGCTGGACGAGTTGGTTCATCCGTGACTGAAGCCCTTCATTTTGCCTTTAGCCGACGGGGGCTGTTCACTTTTCCGCTCTCTTGGCCGCTTCCAGCACATCGTCGGTTTCGCAAAGCGATGACGGTGATCGATGAGGTGGTGTATAATTTTATCGATCAGCGACAGGGGCATGAGCATGAGTTTGATGATTTGCTCAGTATGCTGATGGAAGCGCGTGACGAAGAAACGGGTGAAGCGATGAGTCGCTTACAGCTTCGTGATGAGGTGGCCTCCTTTTTTGGCGCAGGTCATGAAACAACATCTCACGCCTTAACATGGACACTTTACTTACTCACTCAGAATCCTGAGGCGATGAAAAAATTGCAGGATGAAGTGGATACTGTGTTAAACGGCCGTCTTCCCACCTTTAACGACCTGCCCAACCTACCGTATACCAAAATGGTTTTTGAAGAAGGGATGCGGCTCTTTCCGCCGGTGCCTTTGTTGCCTCGTTACGCTATGGAAGAGACTGAAATTGACGGTTTTCGAGTACCTGAAAACACAATTGGTCTGATTTCTATTTGGAATATTCACCGTCATCCCGATATTTGGGAAGACCCACTGGCCTTTAAGCCAGAACGCTTTGCACCTGAATTGAGCAAGGCCCGACACCGTATGTCGTTTATGCCCTTTGGGGGTGGCCAGCGAATGTGCATTGGCAATAATTTTGCCCTGTATGAGGGACAAATGCTGCTGGCTATGATGGTGCAAAATTATCAATTTGAGCTTCAAGAAGGCTTTGAGCCTGTCTTGGATTTGGCAATTACCCTGCAGCCCAAAACGGGCATGCCGATGAAGGTTTATCCACGCTAATGCTTGATCGCTATCAACAAGAAACGGCCGTTCTTCTGGCAACCATACATGAAACTGTGGAACGAAACGGCCGTTTCTGTGCGGCGTGGCTTTTTGGCTCATTTGGGCGGGGTGACAATGACGCTCTTAGCGACCTTGATATTTGGCTTGTTGTTGAAGACGAGGCATATCAAAATATTGTTGAGAACCGATTAGCATTTGTTCAGCAGTTTGGTGAGGTGCTTTTTACAATAGACGTGCCGCATAATGCCCCACCAAACGGAGCTTATCTCGGTGTTTCTTACTCAGCCCCAATTGCACTGCATCACGTTGATTTTTATTGGCAGCCCCGCTCCAAATCAGTTTTACCACCCCAAATGAACCTTCTCTTTGATAAGGTGGGCATTCAGAAGGTAGACGAGCCGATTGTGTTCCCCGGTGGGGAGCCAGATTATGACCGTATTAACCAACCTTTGCATTTTGTGCCTTACTTTTGGATGATGGTCATGGCCTCTGCTAAGCATCTGTGGCGAAAGCCAGACAGCGAAACGGTGCCGTTCCTGCCGTTTTTCCTGCCAGATTTTCATAAGGCCCAAACCTATTTGGATTTACCGCATACCTATGGTGAATCAACACGTTGCCTAACAGCGAATGCTAAATTTGAATACCTGATGCGTTTAGCTGATGATATGCAGGAGATGGCGAAGCAGATGGTGGCGAAGGAAACGGCCGTTTCCCTCAATGTGCATGCTCCGGTTCGGGCCTATCTATCTTTACTGCAAGCCACTTACAGCGAAATAGTTTTGTAATGACGTGATCAATCAGGTTGTGTATTCGATTATTAAAAATATAGCGTCCTCAACTGCCTACTTTTCTCAACTCCGATAAAATACCCAAAATAAAAAACGCGGGAAAAGCAATCTTGAAGTTTGTGACAATCAAGTGAAGCTGAACCTGCGTTAGGATATGGAGAGGAAGAGGTATGGAAACCAAAACAATTCGCCCCCGACGCAGCTTAATATTTTTCCCCGGCAACAAACCTGAGCTATTTGATAAAGCGTGCGCCACTGGGGCCGATATGGTCACGGCCGATTTAGAGGACGCGATTGCACCCAACGATAAAACTGAGGCCCGAAAAGCAACCTTCAAGCGTTTTAGTGAGGCAATTGATACCACCCAAGAGTGTATTGTTCGTGTCAACAGTATTCGGTCTGCTGATGGCTTGGCGGACCTCCAGCTGCTGTTAGAAACTGAGACCCCCCCCAAGGCGCTAATGCTGCCTAAAGTTAAATCACCCGATGAGGTGCGCGTTTATGAAGATTTGCTGATTGGCAGTCACGGCCACATTCGCTTCCATGCCATCATCGAGACGAATGAAGGGCTAGAGGCCTGCTATGAAATTGCCCGAGCCAGCGATCGCATCGACTCGATTTTGTTTGGTGGGGTAGATATGGCGGCGGATTTACGGATTGAGATGACGTGGGAGGGATTGGTTTACGGCCGTTCACGCGTTGCCCATGCGGGAGCCACGGCCGGTATTGACGTTGTTGATGTTCCCTATCTTGATTTTCGTAATTTAGACGGGATGCGAGAAGAGGCTGAAGCGGTGAAAAGACTCGGCTTCACCGGCAAAGCGTCTGTTCACCCGAGCCAAATCGCTCCCCTCAATGAGATTTTCTCCCCGTCTGCTGAACAGATTGAGCAAGCCAAACGCATTATTGCCGCCTTTGAAGAGCAGGGCACTGGCCTCGTCGTTATCGACAATAAGCTGATTGAAAAACCAGTATTGCGTAGTATGTATCGCTTGCTGGCCATTGCGGAACGGATGGGGAATGGGTGAGTTTAGTAACTGGATAATAGGGTAATGAGGGATTTTTGTAATTGGTAATTGGGGTTTTCGATGAGGGCAAATGTTAATTTGTTTTGATGACGTATAAATTAATCAAAAAAACACTTAACGAGTACCCTAATCTTAAATAACCGCCTTAATTACCAATTACTAATAACGATTTATCCTAGAGCGTGGCCCAAACGGCCAGCTTTGTCTTTACGCGGCTAATCACTTCATCCGTAAACTCATCCGTATGAGCGCGACCGCCTAAGTCGGCTGTGCGAACACCGCTGTAAACCGCTTCTAGCGTGGCTTCATAAATGGCGCGGCTAGCCAGCTTCGCTTCTTCCTCTTTGAGGTGACCCAGTAGGGCCGCCGCCGCTAAAATCATCGCCATCGGATTAGCAATATTCTTGCCCTCAAGCGTTGGGGCGGTGCCGTGTGGGGCTTCGGCCATCAAGCAATCCACCTCACCATCGTCGTTCACCGAGATAACAAGCGATTCTGCCCCAGCAATGGAGCCAAACATCTGGAGCACCATGTCAGACAGCAAATCCCCATCTCGATTAAGACTTGGAATGACGAGCGGTTCACCATCTGTGGATAGCAAAAGGGCAAAGGTGGCGTCAATCAACAGCGGCTGATACGGTACATCTGAATATTTTTCAGCGGCAGCATCCATCTCTTCTTTAAACATCCCTTCGTACACTGGGCTAACCGTAAATTTAGGGCCGCCAAACACCTTGGCTTTGTTCATTTGGGCATACTGGAATGCATATTGGGCCACTGCATAGCAGACGCGACGCGAAATTTTTTCAGTCCGAAATGCGACCTCTTCGTTAGAGCCGGCCTCTCCCTCGCGCCACTCCTTTGCCCCATAGGCATCACCTCGCGCCATGCGCACGACGCTGATAGGTGAGTAAACACCCGCAATAGCGCGCACGCCGGGAATGCGTCGACCCGTTCGCAAAATCACCTCGGCATCAATTTCTTCACGCAAAATGCGGTTCGGGCTACCAACCCCTTTATATTCTGGTGTAATTGTGGCTGCTTTAAGCCCTACAGCGTGCTTACGAATCGCTTTGCCAGCTTCATATACAACAGCATTGTCTGTTTTTTCACGATTTTCAAGGCTGAGGTCGTACCGTAAAAATTCAACGTCAAAGCCAGTAACCTCTGGGTCTAAAACGCGGAGCGCCTCTTCCAATAGTTCTTGTCCTGTTTGGTCGCCATCAAGGACGACAATTGTTCTTGCCATGTTGATCTCCTAAAAAAAGTTGCAAAGTTGCCATGTTGCAAAGTGATTCTCTTGAGGATGAAGGATTATAGGCTGGTACTTAAATAGGGTGCTTATTTCACTCTATCACCCACACACGCTATCAGCCTATCACCTGTTCGCTTTATTTCTTTTTCAAAAACGCCAAATACTTCGGTAGGGCAACGGTGTAAAGCCAGTAAAGCAACGGCCGTACCGGATAATCCCACGCGCCAATGTGCCGCACAACCTCACCGTTAAATCCTGCCTTGAAGCGCCATACGCCCCACATTCTGTCGCTTTCATCAAAATGATCGGGTGCGCCCCAGAAATCATATGTTTTGCACCCCTGAGCTTTGGCCCAGCGGGCTGCCTCCCACTGCAGCAGGTAGGTTGGCATCCGGTTTCGCTCTTCGTTCGTGGAAGCACCGTACATGTAGAGCGTGGTATCGCCAAACCTAACTAAAACAACGGCCGCGACGGGCTTGCCTTCATATTCTGCCAAGATCGGGTGCGCTATTTTTTCATTGTAAAATTGTTGCCAAATATCGTGGTAGTAGGCTAACGGCCGTATTGCGAAACCATCCCGAACGGCCGTTTGTTCATACATTTTACCGATGATCTCAAAATCTGCATCCGTGCCGTGCCGAATAGTGATCCCTTTGCGACCGGCCAAGCGAATGTTGTAGCGAGTTTTTTGCTTCATCGCCGCCATCAGCTCATCTTCGGAAAGGTCCAAGTTAAGCGTGACGGTGTTTCTAAACTGAATTTGCTCTGGGGAGTAGCGCCAACCGCGGCTTTTTAGCGTCTGGACAAACTTTTTGCCCACTGGAGACGGCCGTTCCGGTTCTAAGCCCCAACTTTTAACCACATCTGGGTCAATCTTGA
>JBCCFD010000201.1:0-13461 GCA_039029915.1 Chloroflexota bacterium | reverse complement strand
GTCGTCGCGGGTGTCCCCCCCGACTATTTTAGTGAAACAGGCCAGCGCTGGGGCAACCCGCTTTACAACTGGGATAAGCTCGCCAAAGACAATTATGGATGGTGGGCCAAACGGCTAAAGATGTGTTTTGTTTTAGCTGACATTGTGCGTATCGACCACTTCCGCGGTTTTGACGCCTATTGGGAAATTCCAGCTGAAGAAGAAACGGCCGTTGTGGGTGAATGGATAAAGGCACCCGGTATGGCGTTCTTTGAGGCCATGAAAGAACAGCTTGGAGAATTACCTCTTATCGCAGAAGATTTAGGCGTAATCACCCCAGAAGTCAAACGGCTCAGAGATACGTTTGAGTTTCCCGGTATGAAAATTCTACAGTTTGCCTTTGGGGGCGAGCAAAACAGTGAGTTTTTGCCTCACACATTTATTGCCAACAGCGTTGTCTATCCCGGCACGCATGATAATGAAACAGTGCTTGGCTGGTATCAAAATGCCGCTTATCCCGAACAAGACCATATTCGTAAATATATGGGCATCAACGGGCACGACATCTCATGGGACATGATCCGACTCTCACATATGTCAGTCTCCAATATGTCTATTATTCCAATGCAGGATTTAATGACGTTAGATAATTCAGCCCGGATGAATTTTCCGGGCAAAGTAGGCGGGTATTGGCGCTGGCGGTTTACCTGGGAGTCGTTCGACACGTTTATTCGATACAGATTAAGGGATATGACAGAAATATACGGCCGTGTTAAGGCTCAGCCAACGCCAGAAACAAACGACTCACTCTAATTTTTGGGTGTCCCCCTGCCCGCTAGCAGTAAATAGCTGTAAAGCATGATGCCTGTAACAATCCCAACCAGCCACTTCACCACAACGGGGATTGCATCATTAGGGGAGATAAACCCTTCGATCAGCCCTGCAATCACAAGCAACGGGATACACCCGACGATAAGCTTCATGGCCACCTGAGCAGACAAGACCATAGAGTCCCGTCGGTTGAGTAATCCAGGATTGATAATGCCCCACCCTAATTGCAAACCAGCAGCACCGGCAATGAAAATGGTTGTTAGCTCAATCACACCGTGACCGATTGCAAACGTAAACAGATCAAACCCAAGTTCGTATGCACCCGCAAGGCCAAAGGTGCCCCCAATAACCAATCCATTGTTTACCAAAACAAATAAGGCAAACAAGCCAGCTGCTGCTCCACCAGCAAAGGCCAGAATGGCTACACGAATATTATTAGTCATAATGAAGGATGAAAAAATCGGCCGTTCATTAGGTGCCACATCAATCCACAGTTCGCTTTCTTCTAAGATTGGGATCAGCTGCTCCGCTTGGGCGGGCATGAGCCAATAAGCATGCTCCGGCTCTGATGACATTAAAAAACCGGTAATTAAAGCTGGCACCATGAAAAGTAAAAACGAGATCAAAAAGAAAGGCCACGTGGCTCGAAATGTCTGGGGAAAGCCTCGACTCACATAATTTATAAGCCGTTTGATCGCCAGTGGCTCCGATTGGTACAGGATGGCGTGCCCTCTTGCCACAAGCTGGTTTAAATAAAGCGTCATTCGCTCCCGAGGGAAATCTCGTTGGGCCAATGCTAAGTCGGACGTCACCGCTCGATATAATACGCCCATATGCTTGACTTCTTCAGGAGATAGGTGTTCAATATTCCTTTGAGATTTATCAAGCAACTGGGTCAAAATCTTCCAATCATGCTGCCGAGATTCAACGAATTTTTTGATATTCACTATCTCATCATAAACGAAAGCTGTTTAACTTGACAAGGAGCAACTGTGACATCGACTGATGAATTTTTAAACATCGAAACCCCTGAAAACGTCGCCTTCGGGTATGAAGTGGTTGGCATAGGGTCACGGTTTATTGCCGGTATTGTTGATTCAGCCATTATAGGCGGAATTTTGGCCATCTTAGGGGTGGTTATTTTTGCAATCGCTTCACCTTTCAACGAGGAAAGCAGCACGCTATTAGTCGCTATTGGCCTTTTCATGTTTTTCGTGATCTTGTGGGGCTACTATATATTCTTTGAGATGAGCTGGAACGGCCGTTCACCGGGTAAACGAGCAGCTGGCCTGCGGGTGATCAAACGAGATGGCACCCCTATCACTTTATCCGAATCAATAATCCGCAACTTATTGCGAACGATTGACTCACTACCAGCCTTTTATGGTGTTGGCATTATTGCGATGTTCATCGATGAAAAATCTCGCCGCCTAGGTGATATTATGGCCGGCACGCTCGTAGTTAGGGACAATGAAGATATTACCCTCGCTAATATCAGCGCCCCAACGAGGCGTCCAGCCATACGTGCCCCAAGCCAAATCGACCAAGAAGCACATCAGTGGCCCGTTCACAAACTCAATGACGACGATATTCGATTAGCAGAAGATTTTTTGGTGAGACGTGCCGAAATCAACAATGCCAACGACCTAGGCTATAAAATTGCCAAACGCCTTATGAAAAAAATGGAGCTATCCACTTCAGAAATGGTGTTTATGTCGGATACGATTTACGCCTTAGATAGCATCGTGCGTCAATATCATCGGGAATAACGGCCGTTAGCTCGGTAAACGGTTCCAAATAATCTTAAACTTCTAAATTGATGACAATTGAGTGACAAAACCAGACAAACTAAAATTTTGCCCTTTTTCCCCTTGCCACTTCTTTTGATCTCCCTATAATGGCTGAGCCTCAAAGGAATTGAAAATGGAAAAGTCAAAGGTAAATGTTCTATTGGTTGAGGGGAAGCGAGCAAATGGTAGTTCTGTCGAGTCGGTTTTAGAAAACATGGCTTATAGGGTTTGGCTTGCGAATACTGGCCAGCAAGCTCTTCAAACGGCTGCAGAGGAGGAATTCCAAATTGTGGTCTTTAATTCCGCCACAATGCGCTCAAACGGTGCCAGAAGCTGCCGCCGCCTTCGTACCGCCAATGAATCGTTACCCATTATCCATATACGGCCGTCAAATCAACCCATTGACGAAACGGCCGAGGCTGATGTTTACCTCGAACAACCTTTTACCCCAAGAAAATTACGTAATCGAATCAATGCCTTGCTCCCCGCTGACCGTGAGACAGAAGAAATAGTGCGATGCGGAGCTATTACTTACTACCGGAACAAGCGTTCAGTAGAGGTCAATGGCAGTGGAGAAAGCATCATGACGCCAAAGCTTGCCCACCTTCTCGAAGAGTTCATTCGAAACTACAATCAAGTGGTGACAAGAAAGCAATTGATGCAAAAAGTGTGGAACACAGATTATGTAGGGGATACAAGGACCCTCGATGTACATATTCGCTGGGTCCGCGAACTTATTGAGGAAAATCCCGCTAAACCGATCTTTTTAACAACCGTGCGCGGCAAAGGGTACATTCTAAAAGTGCCAGAGGAAGCCTAGTACTCTGTCAAGTATCAAATGGTGGAAATCTCAATGGACAGAGCCCGAGGTTTCTTCAATCTTCTGCTAAGTTTCTATCTATCAAATGACGGTTGATAGAACTCTAGCCAAAGCACCCGGTCGTCGTCAACGAAAGAACAGATATTGCCCCTAAGGCCAGTCCAGCCACCACTTGGCTACGAGTATGCCGCTTTAAATACAGCCTTACCCAACAAACAGTCACCACGAATGGCATCACAACGAGTGTCGCAATTTCCCAATTCCAAACCAATCCAACCAGCATAAAACTAGCCATGATTCCTGTTGAGTGCAGACTTATCAGCCAAAAAACGTTGATTATGGCCAGCAAAGCAAGTTCAATCATGTTAAAAATGGCCAAACACCGCAGCAGATCGGGTCCATGAAACTGGGAAATGACAACCCAAGCAATCCCAGCAAAAATGATCGAGCCAATATACGGAATATGCCGTTCTCGGGTGTCGCTCATGTGCAGTTCTTTAATAATGCCTTTGTTTAGCAAATAAAGAACAACCAATATAGGCGCTAAAGAGACTAAAAGGCCGTAGATAGTAGCCCATCCCATCCCTTCAGCAAAAGGTAAATCCTTCAAAGCGAAAGCGATACCCAGTACGGCAAACATCACCGGCGGACTCACAACATTGGAGTAAATCCGGGCTATTTTAACTAGCCCAGTTCGGTTTTCAGCAGAAAAATCTAAGGGGGATTTCATTAGGAAAAGCAATTAGTAATTGGTAATTAGGAGGGAGTCCCAATTACTAATTACCAATTACTTTTTAACAACTTTGTTTAGACGAACAGCTTATGTTCCTTCTTCCCAAGAGTTGAGGTATTTAATTTGTTCTTCGGTTAGGGTGTCAATTTCAATACCCATAGCGCGAAGCTTGATTGAAGCAATTTCTTGATCAACTTCATATGGCAAGGTGTGCACCCCTGCATCAAGCGTTTCTTTGTTATCAACGAGGTATTTTGCAGCCAAAGCTTGTCCAGCAAAACTCATGTCCATTACGGCTGAGGGATGGCCTTCAGCAGCCGCTAAGTTGATGAGCCGACCTTCACCCAAAAGATTGAGCTTACGGCCGTCTTTCATCGTGAACTGTTCAACAAACGGCCGTACTAAGCGAGGTTCACCAGCAGCCATATCGAATAGTGCCGCTTTATTGATCTCAATATCAAAGTGACCTGAGTTCGCCATCAAAGCCCCATCTTTCATGACTTCAAAGTGATGGCGATCCATGACGTGCATGTCACCAGTTGCGCTCACGAAGATATCACCGATTGGTGCGGCATCGATCATTTTCATCACGCGGAAGCCATCCATGATTGCCTCTAGTGCCTTTAACGGATCAACTTCCGTCACAACCACATTACCGCCTAAGCCAGCAGCACGCATCGCGATACCGCGGCTGCACCAGCCATAGCCAGCCACAACGACTGTTTTACCAGCTACCAGATAGTTCGTGGCGCGGATGATACCATCCATTGTTGATTGACCCGTACCATAACGGTTGTCAAACAGATGTTTTGTCAAAGCATCATTTACAGCCATCATTGGGAATTCCAAAGCACCATCAGCTGCCATCGCTTTTAAGCGAATAATACCGGTCGTGGTTTCTTCAGTGCCACCAATAATGTCTTTCATGGCGTCACGACGTGATTTGTGGATGGTTGAGGTAACGTCAGAACCATCATCCATAATTACGTGTGGTTTGTGGTCAATAACGGCTTGGATGTGATTAAAGTATGTCTCGTCATCTTCGCCTTTAACAGCAAAAACTGGAATCTCAAAGTGAGATACGAGCGAGGCAGCAACATCATCTTGGGTGCTCAGCGGGTTGCTTGCGCAAAGCATCACATCAGCCCCACCAGCTTGAAGGGCAACCATCAAGTTCGCCGTTTCGGTGGTAACGTGCATACAACCACTGACGCGAATGCCAGCAAACGGCCGTTCTTCTTTGAAATTTGCCAATACGCCTCTTAAAACAGGCATTTCTTGTTCAGCCCACTCAATCCGTAAACGGCCACCTGGAGCTAAATCTGTATTTTTAATATCATATTCCATTTAAAACAACTCTCCTTGGGAATCAAAAATCTGGACAACGATACCCATAATATGTTACAGAAACTATTAAGGTGAGAAAAGAAAGATTTCAAGAATCAAATTGCTGGTTTCAGCTTTCTTTTCTTCTTTGTATATAAATACTTCGTTACACATAAAAATATTTTTAGAGGAATAGCATTTAAAAAAATTTGGTAACAAAGTAGTAAACTGCATCAGTTAGTATCTATTCCGAAAAATGCTGCAGTTTACTTATGACGCCAACAAGATATCTAAAGCGCCATTATCATCTTCATGCTTACGAAAACGGTCTACAAATGAAGCTGGTGTAAAGTGATGGCTTTGGGGACCAACTTGTTCTAACACGTACGTGGCCGCCAAAGCACCCACACGCCCAGCAAGCTCCCAAGACAAGCCCAACTGCATCGATCGCAACAAGCCACCTCGGAACGCATCTCCAGCCCCAGTTGGTTCAACAATCTTTTCGGGGGGGAATATCGGAAACTCATAGCTTTCCCCTTCCAGAATCAATTGCGACCCTTTTTCAGCTTTTGTAATTAATAGTCCGCCGACTTTATCTAGTATCTCGTCTTGCGTTAAACCGGTTTTTTCTTGAATAAGCTGATTTTCATACTCATTCACGGTCAAAATGTAGCAACCGTCTAATCCGTGGAGCAGTTGCTCGCCATTCATAAAGGCAGCTTGTTGACTAGGGTCAAAAATGTAGCGAATGTTGTTATCACGACATTCATCGGCCAAATTATGCATTAAGACCGGGTCATTTGGGGAAATAATCACAAGCTCCGCATCTGGTGCGTTTTGCTTTAGAGAGAGCATGCTAGCTTTTGCCATTGCACCGGGATAAAAACTTGCGATTTGATTCTGAACTTGATCGGTATTTACAAAGAAGGAAGCGGTGTAATCATCCTCGATATCGATAATGGCTGACGTATCCACACCATGACTATCCAACCAAGCTCGATATTCACCAAAATCTTGGCCAGCCGTAGCTAGCACTAACGGATCCCCACCAAGCAAAGCCATTGTATAAGCAATGTTTGGCCCCGTACCACCTCGCTGACGAATCATAGATTCAACTAAAAAACTGAGACTTATATTCTCAAGTTGCCCCTCAATAAAAGAGTCTTTAAATTTCCCAGGAAAAGACATAAGGTAATCGAAGGCAACTGAGCCATTTACTACGATTTTCATTTAACCATCCTATCTTTGAACAGCAAAAGAGAATGAACCTATCAAGCTCATCCTCTTTACTAATATCTATTGCTAATTAATGTGCGGCCTTGCCGTTAGGCAATTTTCTCTATGGGCTTCTGAGACTTCTTAAAAACTGGTGTAAATCCTAGCCGGTCCCGAACGATGGTGATTAAGGCGCGAATACCATCTCGACTGGTTATTTTTTTTCCCTCTGCATAGGTGCGAGGTCTGTAATTGATAGGAATTTCTAGAATATCATACCCTGCAAGAAGAATTTTGTTTGGTAATTCAAAATCTAAATTAAAATCTGTTGTTGTTAGGTTCAATGATTTGACAACGTCTGCGCGAACAAGCTTGGTCGCTGTAGCTACATCTGTCAAATTACCCCCAAATAAAATATTGGTTGCAGTTGTTAATACACGTACGCCCAAATACGCATGTGCATATTCATACTTCACATCCCCACCGAGCACACGAGAACCGAAGATTGCGGCGGCGGCCGTTTCTTCAATTTTTCGACAAAACTTGACGTGTTCAGCCGGATCATATTCAAAATCAGCGTCTTGGATGATCATGTAATCTCCCCGCATATGGTTGATGCCTGTACGAATTGACATCCCTTTTCCCATATTTTTATCGTGAAAAATTACTCTTATTTCAGGATCAGAAATATTTTTGAGGATATCTCTGGTGCCATCGTTTGAAAAATTATCAACAACGATAATTTCGCGATCCCATCCGGTACCTAAGTCAACAGCTTTTGTCTTATTGATAACTTCTTCGATTGTTGCCTTTTCGTTGTAGCAACAAATAATAACTGATAATTTCATAAAAAGGCCCTCTCTTCCCCCTCAGCGGCGAAAAGTATTCAGGTTTATTGACCAAAATTTGAAGGTAGATGGGAGTGAAAGTAAATATCCTATTCTTTTCCCCAGCTGAGGATTATAACACACCCATATTCTTATCCAAGTTACGATTTTAACGAAGAACGTCTAGCTATTTTGGGCGATCTCCTCACCAAATCCCAACAATGCCTGTACGCGCGCGTGATTAGGGGCTTCAGCATAAACCCTAAGAACCGGCTCAGTGCCAGACGGCCGTATTAACAACCAGCTCCCATCCGCTAAGTAATATTTTATACCGTCAGTAGTCTGAATCGATTCGATTTTAACCCCAGCAATATTTGATGGCGCAGAATCGAGCAGTTGTTGCGTGAGAAGCTTCTTATCGACAGGGCGAGTAATTCGCATGTCAGACCGCTGATACTCAGCTGGCCCATATTTTGATAAAAGGTCATCAACTAATTCATGAAGCGGTGCCTGCTTATCTGCCATCATCTCAAGTAGCAAAAGCCCCATCAAAACCCCATCACCTTCTGGAATATGACCCTGAATACTCATACCGCCTGACTCTTCACCACCCATCACCACCCCATTCGCAATCATTAAATCAGCAATGTGATTAAAGCCAACGGGGGTTTCTATCAGCTCTAGGTTATTGTCCGCTGCAATGCGATCGAGCATGCGTGTTGTAGATACCGTCCTGACTACTTTGCCCTTAAGCTGACGGGTTTCCAAAATATGACGCAAAATGAGGGCAAAGATTCGATGTGGATCAACAAATTGGCCTCGAGAATCCACTGCGCCAATGCGATCTGCGTCCCCATCAGTCGCAATGCCAATATCCCAATGCCCGCTTTGGATGGTAGAAATGAGCATGCCTAAATTTTTGGCAATAGGTTCGGGGTGAATGCCATCAAAACCGGGGTTCATGTGATGGCGAATATTTTCCACATGGGCGCGTCCACGAGTAAGCACTTCGCTGATCGCCCCCCGACCAGAGCCGAACATACTGTCTGCAACGATACGCAATCTCCCGCCGTGGATTTTATCAAGATCAACGAGCGTGCTTAGATGCTCGTAATAATTCCATGTTGGATCAAATTTTGTGACGCGGCCTTTCTGAATTGCCTCGTCAAAATTCATCAAGTTGGGGCCGCGCGCTTTATCAAGATTTTGCTCTAATATGGATTCAACCCGTTTGTGCTGTTCAGGGCTTGCGGCACCACCAAAGCTCGCTTTAAGCTTAACGCCATTGTAGCGAGGGGCGTTATGACTGGCTGTAATCATAATGCCAGCTGTTGCTTTTTTACTGATGACGCTATAGCTAATCGAGGGCGTAGGCGAGTCTGCTCGAGCCAACCAAGCATTGATTTTGTTTGCAGCCATTACTCTGGCTACTTCTCGGGCGTATCGATCTGACAAAAAGCGCGTGTCAAATCCGATGACCACAGTTGGGTCACTATTGTTTTCTTCACGAACCCAATCTGCTATGGCCTGCGCCACAAGCCGAAGGTTGTGAAAGGTAAATGTCTCACTGATTACGGCTCTCCAGCCGTCGGTACCAAATTTTACGGTCATGTAACGTTATCCTTCAAAATAATAATCAAGTCGTTGACATTCGTGCCGGTTAGGCCCGTATTGATAAAAATGGACGTATTAGTTTGGTTTTCAACTTTCTGAAAATAAGTGCCGCTGTCATTATTTTTCATGAACGCTTCAGCCTTTAAGCCAAGTCCACGGCCGTTTTTCAAAATTGATGTATCAACAACCACACCGGCCATTTGCGTCGCACCGTCATCCCCATCAGTAGCCAAACTGGCAATCGTGACGCTTGGTGTGTCTTTAAGCGCGATAGCGGCAGATAATCCTAGCTCTGAGTTGCGCCCCCCCATGCCCTGACCCCGAATTGTGACGGTTGATTCCCCGCCTAAAATAACGCAGTGTCCGGGCAATAAATCCTTCCCAATGGCGGCCACAAACTTACCCAGCTCGCGAGCTTCCCCCTCAAACTGCGTCGTTAATACTTGGGTGTTGTACCCTAAATCCTGAGCTGATTGGGCGGCTGCGGAAGCCGCAATTTTAATATCGCTGATGATGGTGTTGACAGGTTGGGAGAATTGGTGGGCAGGGTAGAGATTGGATACGACCGTTAATATTTCATCTGCCTCAGATTTAGACAAGGCATCTAAAATATCGTATTTATCAAAAATCACATTGATTTCGTCTGGGTCATCATCAGCAAAATAAGTTGGACCAGATCCAATCGCCGCTAAATCATTCCCAATGACGTCGCTCAAGATTAAGGTGTGGCATTCTGCAGGTAAACCCCATGTGGCAAGACCACCCCCCTTCACCTCATCCAGTTGCCGCCGCACGGCATTAAATTCATTGATGGTGCAGCCACTGCTCAACAGGGCTCTGCTTAAGGATTGCCAAGTTGCCAGTGGAATTAAGGGGCTTGAAAGAAGGGCAGACGCCCCTCCAGATAGTAAACAGATCAATAAATCATCAGCTTTTGTTTCCTGAAGTAGTTTACCTATTTGATTGGTGGCGTCTATCGATTTTTGGGAAGAAACCGGATGACTGCCCATGAAAAATTGAACATTTTCAGGAAAGCTAGGGTATGCAATGCCCTCTTTTGTTAAAACCGCCCCTTTATAAAGGGAGTCACCTAAGATGTTTAGAGCGGCTTGAGCCATCGGAATGCTAGCCTTGCCAGCGCTCACTAAAAATAATCTTCGATTCGAGGATATCGAGACAGTTTGATTTGCAATCTCTAATTGATCTGGTTTACGCGTTAAATTTTGAGAAACGGCCGTGTTTGGATCAACCGCCAATAATGCAGAGTTAAATATCGTTTCAATCGTTTGATACGCTGTTGACTTCTTCATCGGTTCGTTATTCTTGGAAATTATTTGCCACTTCAGTTGCAGCAGCTTGTGGGGAAGCATCACCAGAAATGACCTGGAGCGCAGCATTTTGGAAAAGACTAATCATTTCATTCGTAGCTTGGGAAGGCATTGGCTGGGCATTAAAAAGCTCACCCTGGATAAATTGGAAATACTCGCTTTCAGTGACGCGAGGCCCGAGCACATTAGGGTTAGCGGGTAATATCTGACTACTTCGGCTCCAAATATCCACAGAATCAACGGCAGTTAGATGATTGAGTAACCCCACAGCTAAAGCCTGCTGATTGCTATTTGGCGTGCTTATGGCCCAAGCCCACCCTCTTACGATAGGTTGGAGTGAAGCCGCCGCACCACTAACTGGATAAACGGCCGTATCTGTCAAATCTGATTGGATTTGATACTGTTCAGAACTCGTCAAGATCACATTCGTTCTGTCAGCGAAATAAGCATCCCATAGCTCTTCCGGCAAGGCACTTTGGCTCGTGCTTAAATTCAACCTGTTTTCTTCAACCGCTGACTGCAATTGATCAAGAACAAGCGCTAAAATTTCTGGTTGAACTGTTTGCTGACCAGCCTCGTTCATCAATGTGCCCCCTGACGCTAAATAAAGCTGCAGCACCAAAAGACCGCCCTGCGGGCCTCCAAAAGCGATGGATAAATTAACATCTTCAGACAAGATGAGCGTATCCCAATCATTACTAATGGTTTCAGTCACTTGGGTCGTGTTGACAACAAAATGTGTCAGGTTGGTAAGAGCAAACGGATAACCTAGAATTAGCTCGTTTGAAACTGCAAAGCTTTGGGCGGCCGGGTACAGATCATCAATGAGGGTTGGGTCTATCAGATCGTTAAGCGGCACAATCAGCTCATCGCGGCTTACGGTGTCAAGCTGTTCTGCGGGAATGGCAATCAGATCGGGTAGCACAGAGGGGGCAATATTTCGCCCTGTTCGCAAATAGCTCAAAATCCCCCCTTGCCCACTCACCAGCTTGGTTTCAAACACAATCTCTAGATCGGCCTGAGTCAAAGCGTAGTTGTCGATCTGCTCTCGTAAAACGGCCGGTCCCAGCTCATCCGACTCTACAGCCAGCTCTGGGGGCACCCACACGCGCAGAATCTGCGTGGTATCGGTAACTGGCGCAGGAATAATTGGTTCAGGGGTTAATTGAGGTTGCGGGGTTGGATCAATTTGAGCATTGGGCGTTTCAATGGCCGTTGAATCAGTTAAGGCATCACCCCCTTGAATCAAGCCACAGGCCGTTATCCAAAAGAGGGTTAAAGGAAGAAAGAGTACCCAAACGCGTCTCAGCATGCGCAGAAGTATAATCGAACTTTTAAGGCCTTGCGAATCACCGCTCGTTCAGGTATCCTTTTCCCATTATGGTTTATTTAAACGGATTCAACGAAATTCACCAGCCCGTATTCCGTGGCTTTATTTCTGCGCTACCTATTCGGATTGCGCCTATTTAAACCATCTTATGTAAAGTTTGATTTTTCAAAAGCCGAGGCGCTCATCGTCTCGGCTTTTTTTGTTTCTAGGGAAAACATCATGGCAGAAATACTTATTAATTTAGACAAATTGGGTGTCCACATCGCAGGGAAACCGATTTTTAACGAGGTTGATTGGGAAATTCAGGATAAACAGCGGGTCGGCCTTATTGGGCCAAACGGAGCGGGTAAATCAACGCTTTTTAAGCTGATTGCCACTGAATTAGCACAAAGCTCGGGTAATATTTTTCGACTGTCTGGTTTAACATTTGCCAGATTAGAGCAAGAGCCTGAACTACCGGCTGGACGAACCGTACTTGAAGAAGCATTAACGGCCGTTCCTGAAATAGCTAACATCGAAGCGGCATTAACGGCCGTTGAGCAAAAGATGGGTGATTCGGCCGTGTACGAAAACCCGAACAAGCTCGAAAAAGTGATGCGTCAGCATGAAAAGCTCATCGATCAATTTGAGCAACTTGGCGGGCCTTCTTATCAAAGTCGCATAAAAGAAACACTAGCCCGCATCGGTTTTGATCAATCAAAATGGGACATACAAACAGAGCATTTAAGCGGCGGGCAAAAAAAGCTCATTATGCTCGTCAAGCTGCTCGTACAGGCCCCACGTCTCCTTTTGCTGGATGAGCCAGATAATCATCTTGACCTTGAATCAAAGCAAAACTTAGAAAAAATCATTAATGGCTACCCTGGGTGTGTGGTGATTATTTCACATGATCGATATTTGCTCGATGAAGTGGCGTCTCACATTGCCGAGTTAGAAAATGGTTCGCTGACACTTTACCAAGGCAATTACTCAAGCTATGTCAACGAAAGGGAGCTTAAGCGGCTCCGCCAACAGCAACTGTATGCCGCGCAACAAAAAGAGATTACCCGCATTGAGGCGGCCATCAAGCGATTCGAGCTTTGGGCATCAATGGTTGTCAATGAGCGACATATTAAGCAAGCGCGCAGCCGGCGCAAGATGCTCGATAAGATGGATAAAATTGATAAGGTCGTCGAACAACGGCGCATGTCTCTCAATTTAGCCGGCTGGCGCGGGTCAAATAAGGTGATTGAGTTTCGTGAAGTGGGGCGTGAGTTCGACAACGGCCGTATTCTTTTCCTCGACTTAAACGCCACCATTTGGCACGGGGAGCGTGTCGGACTAGTAGGGGATAACGGAGTTGGTAAATCCTTCCTGCTAAAACAGTTGCTCAATAAAGATGATGTGACAGGCGGTGAAATTATCATTGGGCCTAGCATCAAAATCGGCTACTACGCTCAAGAGCATGAAAACCTCAATTATGAACAGGATTTAATTTCCGAAATTCGGCAAACGGCCCCGATAAGTCGCGGTGACGCAGTCGCATTCCTCAATCGCTTTCTGTACACCTACGACCAGATGCAGCAGCCCATTTCAACGCTAAGCGGCGGTGACGAAGTGACCATGACCGTCGAGGGCTCCTGGAGCGACCTGCACATCTGCATCAACTGGCGCGAGGATCTGGAGAGC
>JBCCFD010000200.1:0-13467 GCA_039029915.1 Chloroflexota bacterium | reverse complement strand
GTTCATAATTCGTTCGTTATACCGCGCCGCCACAATCGTGTTGCCAGTTGCATCAATGGTGCCGGCGGCCCACCCTCCGACTAATCCCATTACCACTAAGAACAGCCATGAGGGCGCCAACCAGTATCCGTAGAGGCTTAAGCCAAATGTGCCACAAGCAATAAGAAGCAGGTTTTTAGAGCCCAACTGATACATTAAACGGCCGTTAAACGCTCCTGAAATCAAATGCCCCAGCGTTCCCATGATCAATAATAGGCCAATCGAATCTTGCCTCAGGCCAAATTCATCTCGCATCGCTGGCCATGCCACACTTGGAATAGCCCCCGGCATCGCCAACAAAACAAAAGAGATAAATAAAAGAATAATCGTCCAAATTTTACGGTTATTTGTCATAAAAAAATTTTCCAGTTGATTTTAATTTTGAACAGAAAAAGGTTTTCAAGGCATTTTCGGAAAAATAAATGAGTATTCAATTCCAAAGAACCAAACCCTTATATCCAAATTCATTTCAAATGACTTTTTTCAATTTACCTAATGACAGTAATCCCAAAGCCCTCATATGCTTCAGCCTGCTCGTTATTAATCGAACTATCTGTAATGAGATGGGTTAATGAATCAAGGGTGTTAATTACAAAAGGAGCCACCTTCCCCAACTTGTCTGAGGAGGTTACGGCCACAGTTTGGGCTGAATTTTGAATCATCACCTTTTTTACTTGCGCCTCATCGTGCTCATGAGCAGTGATGCCATAATCAGGATGCAAATTACAAACCCCTAGAAAAAATATGTCGGCATAAATTTGCTGTAAGGCTTGGCTCGCCTTACTCCCAACAACAGTCATCGATGCAGTATTTAGTTGCCCGCCGATCATGATGGTCTTAATGTTCTTGTAACGCCCTAGGGCAATCAAGACAAAGGGACAATTTGTCACAACCGTCAATTCAAAGGAGCTAGGAAACCGCTTAGCAACCTCCAAATTCGTTGACCCGCCATCAATAAACACGACCTGATTGGGCTGAATCAGCTTTGCGGCATGAACAGCCATAGCTTTCTTCTCGATAATGTTTTGCGTTTGACGAATTTGATAAGGCACATGGGTTGTCAGTCGGGGCATCGCACCCCCATGAACCCGCATCAGCTGGTTCTTAATTTCTAGCTCTTTCAAATCACGACGGATTGTATCAACTGAAATTGAAAGTCGCTGAGACAAATCCTGAACGGTTACTTTGCCTTCAACGGTTAAAATCTCCAAAATTTTCGTTCTTCTTTCTTCGGGTAACAAAATGCCTCTTTATGCTGTTTTTTGCATTATTCTGCCATTAATTATTATATTTTGCAATCAATTGCATTTATCTTCCCCAATCAGCTCCGGTTCTCATCAAATGAAAAGCTTTTCAGCGCGACAAAGGTCAGAGTATAATCAGCAGCATGAGAACAGAAAGCAGTGGACGTTTTGGCATGTTTGCTGGGGTTTTTACCCCAAATATTTTAACAATTCTTGGTATTATTTTATTTCTGAGGCTTGGATGGGTTGTGGGTCAGGTTGGGCTTTGGGGTGCATTAGCTATTGTATTACTCGCAAATGCCATCTCCTTGCTAACCGGACTCTCGCTTTCTTCCATTGCTACGAGCATGCGCGTCCGGGCAGGTGGAAATTATTATCTTATTTCTCGCTCCTTAGGACTAGAAATTGGGGGCGCAATTGGCATCCCTCTTTATCTATCCCAAGCCATTTCGGTTGCATTTTATATTATTGGCTTTACTGAAGCTTTGCTATCAATAGAATCGCTTCAAGCCTTCGACCCAAGGCTAATCTCAACGGCCGTTGCGCTGCTTTTTGGTTTAATTTCCTACATTGGTGCAGACTTTGCGCTTCGAATTCAGTTTGGCATTTTAGCCGTGCTTATTGCGGCGATCCTCTCCTTTTTTGCTGGGGGTTGGAACTCTTTCCAAGAACCGCTTACGCGTGGGCTATTTGTGGACGGCATTAGCTACTGGGCTGTGTTTGCTGTGTTCTTCCCGGCCGTCACCGGCATCGAGGTTGGGGTCAGCATGTCGGGTGATTTAAAAGATCCTAGTCGAGACATTCCTAGAGGGACCATTTTGTCAATTTTGGTAACGGCCGTTGTCTACATTCTCGTTGTCATCTGGTTTGCTACCCATCTCTCAGCCGAAACTTTGATTACAGAAAGTATGGCCATGCAGTCAATTGCCGTCTTCCCTATTCTCATTTTGTTCGGAGTTTGGGCATCCACACTCTCATCCGCCCTCGGTAGCATACTAGCCGCCCCCCGGACACTCCAAGCGATCGCTTTTGATCACGTCGTTCCCGATTGGATGGCAAATCAAATGGGGAGCGAAACAGAACCCCGCGCGGCAGTTCTTATCTCAACAGCAATTGCGGTTATTGTAATCTGGATGGGTGATTTAAATTTTATTGCCCCTATCATCTCAATGTTCTTCTTAAACACTTATGGCATGGTTAATCTTGTCGCCGGTATTGAAAAGATGATTGGTAATCCTAGCTTCCGCCCCCGCTTCAAAATTCATTGGTCGCTGCCAATGCTTGGTGCGATAGGCTGTTATGGGGCCATGTTTTTAATTAATACGCCAGCTACGCTAGCGGCTATCGTCATCAGTTATGGCATCTACTTTTTGCTTCAGAGACGACGGATTGCCCACACGTGGGGCGACATTCGGAGCGGGATATTGTTCACGATTACGCGCTATCTCCTCCTGCGCATGCAAACGGCTGATTCTCACATTCGCAACTGGCGACCAAATATTGTTGTTTTTACGGGTCAGCCCCATCGCCGCCAAGAGCTAGCTCAGATTGCAAACTGGTTGACCTTAGGACATGGCATTATTAGCCTATTCCAACTCATCGTCGGCGATCCCGATAAACTAGTAGGCACACACCTGCGCGACACGGCTTACAAATCGATGCAAAAATTCATTCAAAAAAATCATATTGATGCATTTGCCGCAGTGGAAATCGTCTCCAGCTTTGAAACGGGTGTCCTGACAGTGTCACAAGCCTATGGCATCGGCCGTTTAGAATCCAACAGCGTCATGATGGGCTGGAGCGGCACCCCTGAGGGGCGAACGGTGCTAATGAATTTAACCCGCCGTTTAGTGGCCCTCAAAAAATCTGTTATTTTCCTGCACATGGATGAGGAAAAGCAGTTTGGACAACAGCAAGTGATTCAAGTTTGGTGGGGTGGCCGTGGGGGGAATGCGGATCTCATGCTGCTATTGGCTCACCTCATTCGACTACATCAAGATTGGCGAGGGGCCACAATTCGCTTATTGAGGGTAACGGACAGTGAGGCTGGTGTTGAATCAACCCAAAATCATATGCAGGCGATGCTCGATTCAATTCGAGTGGATGCTGAACCGGTTGTGTTAGTGCGCGACAGCCAGCAGGAACCAATGCGAGAAATTATTTGCCGCCATTCAGCAGATGCTGATTTGACCTTTTTAGGATTATCGATGCCTGACGAAGCGTCCGCCGACGCCTACGCCACGCAAATGCATCAAATGGTACAGTTAATTGGCACCGTGCTGCTTGTCCGAAGTGGGCAACCCGATGCAGAACTTCTGGAAACGGCTGGGGTGGGCTAATAAGCAAAAATATTTTGGTAAACAGAGAGCGATTTTATAACCGTTGCACTCACTTTGATCGAGTGAATCACAGTGGAAACGTGACAACAAACTTCGTTTTTTGATGAGGATTGCTTGAAATCTGTAAACGGCCGTCATACGCCTCGACGATTGCCTCAACAATTGACAGGCCAAGACCTGTCCCCGGAATATTACGATCGACCGTATTCTCCCCACGGTAGAAACGCTCACAAACGTGGGGCAGGTCAGCTTCAGAAATCCCTTCTCCGGTGTCGCTCACCTCAATAACTAAGCCATCTTCAGTTGAAAAGATATTCATCTCGATTGATTCCCCTTCCGCTGTAAAAGTAATCGCATTTGCGAGTAGGTTGGTCACAACCTGTTCCAAATGGTGTTCGGTCAAATTGGTTCGTGCTAATTCGTCCTCGATAGCGGCATTAAAAATTCGGCCGTTTTTTTCGCAGGCTAATTGAGTTTTGGCAATAAGCGAGGTCAAAATTGGTGTCGGATCAAGCTGGGTAGAATAGTCAACATACCGTTTTGAGTCAATCCGGGATAAATCAAGCATTTGCTGAATCAATTCAGTTAATCGACCAGTCTCATACTCAAGAATTTCCAGATATTTTTCTCTTTTTTCGGGCCGTCCTCGTTTTAGCAACGACAAATAGGTCGTTATGCCGGTCAGCGGCGTTCTTAGCTCATGAGAAACATGATTAACAAACTCAGCCTTTAATCGTTCAATCTCTTTTAATCTCGTAATATCTGAATACACCGTCACAAAGCCAGTGATATCATTCTCACTATTTAAGATTGGCGTCGTTGTAATTGAAACATCATATGCTGAGCCGTCCTTACGATGATTGACAATCTCCCCAGACCAAGCCAGACCCGAATTTATTGTCTTTTCCAATTCTTTTAAAACAAAAGAGGGAGTATTTGTGCTGTAAAGCAATAGAGATTTTTTATTTAACAGCTCTTCTTTTGCATACCCTGTCAACGTTTCAAAGGCTGGATTAGCGTACATGATCAAATTATCTATGTTTGTAATGAGGATGCCTTCGCCAGCACATTCTAAAATTGCAACGGTTCGGTCACGCTCTTGCTTAAGCTCGTTGGTTTGCAGCATGACCTGATCTGCTAAATTTAGGGCTTGATTATTAATCGCTTCGTAGAGCCGCGTTCGTTCAATTGTCGATGCAACCTGCGCTGCCAGCGTTCCAACAAATTCTATGTCGCTTTGTCTATAAGCATCCTCCTGGAAACTCTCTAAATTGATGATACCCACGACAAGTTTCTGAACAATAATAGGCACTGCTAGTTTTGAGTTTGTCTTTTTATTAAATTGAAAGTAATTACTTTCCAAACGAACATTACCAGAGACAAATAGCTTGCCAGTTTGAAATACTTGCCCTGCGATACTTTCCTCGAGCGGCACTTTTAGCTTATTTACATTGAGACTCAAACCATAAGCCGATGGATGAATATCAAGTTCGCTCGCTTGATTATTTAGCAACATAAAGCAAAAAATATCGGCCGTAACAATCTCTTGAATTAGGTTTGTTGTTTTGTAAAGGAGTTCATCAATGTCCACAACATTGGCAGTTGCAATGGCTAGATAGTTTAATATTTGCAGCTCTTTAGATTGCTTTTGGGCAACCATGACGCGCTCACGCTCTTCGATAAACAAATGGGCATTTTTTATCGCCAATGAAACTTGCAAAGTAACACTTTCACAAATGGCAAGTTCATCATCGTCGATACCGCTATGATTTTGGCTTAAATGAAAATATAAAACCCCTAAATCTTGGCTCCCTGATATAAGCGTAAAGTAACAAACTGATTTGATCCCTTTTTCAACCATTTCCTGTATTTGCGGATGTTTAAAAGGATGTGACTTTACATCAGGAATATAAATTCTTTCACGATTGTGAAGAGCTAAACTCGGCAGGTAAGCAGCCGGTAATTCGAAAGATTCTGTTGCATAAAAGGGGCCATTTTTATCTTCTGTGATGAAAGAGGAGAGCTGTAATTCTGATTGCTTATTGAGCAACAGAATGCCACATTCGTGTACTTGCTCAAGATAATTGACCAATGCTTCGATTGATTTTTTAAGAAGCTGGTCTAAATGCATAGAATTTGCAAAATGGATCGATGAGGAATGCAATGTTTTAGCGGCCCGCTCTTTTTTCAATGCATCTTGCTGTAAACGATTAATGCTAAGTAAATTTCCAATTTGGGTCGCTATTGTCGTGGCAAAGGCAATCTCAGCTTTGGTAAACGGCCGTTTATCACTCGTTTTCCACAGTTCCACTAGCCCAACCAGCCGCTCTTTTGACCAACAGCAAATTTGTAGCAGTGAAAAAGCGTGGCGTTCTTCTAATATCTTCAAAACTCTTTCTGTCGTACCTGGGTTTTCCAAACCCCATAATTTATACCCAGGATCTTTCAGCCAGCGATCCGTTTCAAACTCTAATGCATAACGATCCGTCGTCATATTAACTAATGAAATTTCTTCAGCTGGAACGGTATGTTTTGATAGGAAATCATCAAGGACAGCAAACTGCTCGGAGGAAACATCATATTCTGAAAAAGTGATAGAGGTTGCTGTTGTGCCATCGTTAAGTAAAGCCAACATTTGACGCAACCCCTTCTCAATTTTCTGGGTAGTTGCTACAATTTTTACAGATTCAGTTATAAGTATGTTTGAATCAATTAATGTATCCATATTGGCATATTGCGTCAGCACACCATTTGAGAAGATATTAACAAAAAAACGGCCGTTTTTGCCCAATTAGGGATAATTTCTCATACGAATCGTGCAAAATTCATCGTCTTCTGCTATGCTTGTCTAATCAAAAAAAAGTTCAATGGGTCACAACCGTTTGTGGCCTTTTTTTGTGCAAATAATGAGCGAAAATAATTATAAAGAATTTATCGAAAAAAGAAGAACATTTGCCATCATATCACACCCAGATGCTGGTAAAACAACCCTGACAGAAAAACTTCTTCTCTATGGGAATGCGATTCATCTTGCCGGGAGCGTTCGCGCCCGTCGCAACCAGCGTTCTGCCACCTCTGACTGGATGAAAATGGAGCAAGAGCGTGGAATCTCCATCACCTCCACCGTTCTTCAGTTTCCATATCTAGGGCACACCATTAACCTACTCGACACGCCCGGTCACCAAGACTTCTCGGAAGACACGTATCGCACTTTGATGGCGGCGGATAGCGCCGTTATGGTTTTAGATGCCGCAAAAGGGGTCGAACCACAAACCATCAAGCTATTTGAGGTGTGCCGGCGAAGAGGGATACCCGTCTTTACCTTCATAAACAAAATGGATCGACCGGCAGAAGATGCCGTGGGTCTTTTGGATGAAGTCGAAACAGTGCTGGGCATGCAGCCAGTTCCCATGAACTGGCCCATCGGTGATGGAGACAGTTTCTTAGGTGTCTACGACCGCAAATCAGAGCAGGTTCATCTATTCGACCGCACGGCACACAATCAAACGATTTCACCTGAGTACATCACAACAATCGAGGATCCTAAAATAGAAGCGGGTTTGAGCGACCATCAATTTGAAGACCTCCATCTTAACATTGGGTTAATCGATGAAATGGCGACTTTTGACTATGATGATGTTTTGCAAGGCAAACAAACCCCCGTCTATTTTGGTAGTGCGTTAACCAATTTTGGCGTCCAGCTATTTTTAGATGATTTTGTGCAATATGCTCCCACACCTGGCTCATACAACAGTGATGTTGGCACAATCAATCCTATGGATAGTCAATTTTCAGGCTTTATTTTTAAAATTCAGGCCAATATGGATCCACGTCATCGAGACAATGTGGCATTTTTACGCATTTGCAGCGGTCGATTTGAAAGAAACAGTCAGGTAAAACATCAGCGAACAGGCAAAACCATCAAGCTCGCTCGCACCTACACATTTTTTGCGGATGAACGACAAGTCGTTGAAGAGGCTTACGCGGGAGACATCATCGGCTTGCCGGGGAATAAAGAGTTCAGCATTGGTGATACCTTAAGCATTGGCAAAACCTTCAACTTTGACCCAATACCGCGGTTCTCTCCTGAAAATTTTGCCAGGCTAGTCAACCTCGATATGAGCAAGCAAAAGCAGTTTGCCAAAGGGCTTTCTCAGTTGGAGCTTGAGGGAGCGATGCAAATTTTATATGAAGTGGATGCTGGTAGACGTGACCCAATTTTGGCAGTGGTTGGGGTGTTGCAATTTGAAGTCGTGCAGGCCCGTCTTGAAACAGAATACAATGTAAAAACCAAGCTTGAACCTTTGCCACATCAACTTTCTCGGTGGATCGAAGGACCTGAGGATGAAATTGAAAAATTACCGTGGCGGTTTAGCATGATGAAAACAAGAGACAGAGACAATCGCATTGTGGCGCTTTTTAATTCAGCGCATGAGTTTAATTTTTACACCAACAAGCACCCTGATATCGATTTCATCAAAATTCAGTAGGTTTAAGTGAAACGAATTTCGCGCTTTAAATGAACGATAGCTACAAGCTTCGTTTCTTCGAGGTGCCGAAACTTTTATTTATTATGGTTTTCAATTTAGAAACTGCGGAGCACTTATGTGAAACGAGGTTCTTGCTTTGCATTAAACGCCATCATCAAACGTCAGATCGCTTAAGCTTCTTCAACTAATATCGATGAAGCCACATTATACGCAATGGCTTTTTGTTGTCCCTCAATTTCTAAGGTAATCGGGCCATCAAAGGGGGCTTGTTCACTAACAGTTACGGCCGTTCCTGGCACTATTCCCAAAGATTCCAAATAGCGCAGTAGTTCACCATCAGAAGAATGCGGAACACGTGCAATTCGCACCGTCTCATTCGGCAGAATTTCGCTAAGCAATCTTGTTTGTCGAACAGGCAGCACACCATCCTTTGATGGAATTGGATCACCGTGTGGGTCAAATTCTGGGTGATTAAGCACTTGCGCAATGCGCTCTTCAAGCTTTTCACTGATCACGTGCTCCAAAATATCAGCCTGTTCATGAACTTCATCCCAGCTAAATCCCAATGCTTCCATCAGGTATAGCTCCAACAACCGATGGTGGCGTATAACTTCAAGCGCCAACTTTTTACCTGAATCGGTTAAAGTAACCCCACGATGTTTTTCATAGACAACTAAATTGAGTTTAGCCAGTCGTTGGATCATATTTGTCGCAGAAGCAGGTTTCACTTCTCGCGCTTCGGCAATGCGAGAAGTGGATACCGGAGACTCATCTTGCGCTAAATTGAAGATGGTTTTTAGGTAGTCCTCAATGGCTTGATGATTTAAATTGTGTCTTTGGCTTGATGAGCCTGATTCTAAGGCATCAATTTTGGGCATATGTGCTGATCCTATGTGGGTGACTTTCTTACTGGTACCATACCGGATTCCCAACGGAACAACAAGGGGTTTTATAGGAACAGCCGTATTGTTACATTGTGGCGTCCTTATTTTAGCCTCAAGGAGGCCACAATGTTTAATCGTTAGTGACAAAAAAGCTCATCAGAATTATTGACAACCATCATAAGGCCAATGTCGCTTTTATCACGCCGTCTTCATGCGAAAAGGAAAATCCTAACTTTTGGCAAACTGCCCGCATACCGCTGTTGCTAGGCAGCATATACGCTTCAACAATTTTCACATTTTCTTGCTTCCCAACATCTAATAGCTGCTTCAGCAACGTCGTCCCAATGCCTCGGCCGTGATACGCATCACTCACCAACATAGCAAATTCAGACACCCCTTCGACTTTTGTTCGGGTCAAGCGGCCAACCGCAACCAGCTCATGCTCATCTTGATCCCGTTCCACCACCAACACGATATCACGGTCATAATCCACAAAACAGATGCGAACAAGACGTTCATGCTCTACGCGCTGTTCTAAGTTAAACGCTCGGAAGTAGCGAAAATAAACGCTTTCTTCAGAGAGGGTAGCGTGGAATGCCACCATCTTCGGTTCATCTTCTGGACGAATGGGACGCACTCGCAACTGCTCAAGCGATTTATCAATAAATGGATGGATATATTGGGTGGGATACGGCCGTATTGCCAAGCGGGGCAAATCGCTTTCCTGCATCTCTGGTCCATACAAAACCACCCGACCATCTAAAGCAATCAATTCATCAGCTGAGGCAAACAGAGGGTTAATGTCAATCTCACTAATCCACGGCTGATCGATCACGAGCTGGCCAAAGCGAACCATCAGCTCCTCTAGCGCCGCTAAATCAACTGGGTCCCGTCCGCGTACCCCCTGTAAAGCGTGATAAATTTTAGTCCGCTCCATCATACGTCGAGCAAGTGTGGTGGTTAATGGGGGCAGCCCTAAGGCACGATCTTTAAATACCTCAACCAGCGTTCCGCCCGTACCGAAGAGCAGCACCGGACCAAATTGAGGATCTGGACTAGCACCCAAGATCAGCTCATACCCTTCTTTAAGATTCAACATCGGTTGAACGGTGACACCTAAGAAGTCATCAGCAGTATACTTTTGAGAAACGGCCGTTTGCATTGTTACAAAGGCATGCTTCACGGCATCATCAGTCATTAAGTCAAGCCGCACGCCACCAACATCAGTTTTATGCGTGATCGTTTCAGAATTTAGCTTCAAAACAACGGGATAGCCAATTTTGTTTGAAATTTTGATGGCTTCGTCAGGGGTTTGTGCCAATCGCGTATCAATCGTTGGAATGCCATACGCTGCTAGCACATTCTTTGATTCATACTCCGTCATGATGGTCCGGCCCGTTTGTCGAATCCGAGCGATCATTTCAGAAACTTCTTGTTGCTTTTTACTCAATTCATCAGTTGTTTCAATCGCTTCAGGCGTCTCGTATAAACTGCCCAGCCGCTTTTGATAGCGCCACATGTATTCAAACACGCGAGCGGCCGTATCGGGGAAATCAAACGTTGGAATATTGGCATCGTTGAGCATTTGCTCGCCTTCAGCCACATCTTCTCCCCCCATCCAGCTCGTTAAAATAGGTTTGCCATACGGATAACCAGCCGAACGCTCAAACTTCTCAACAACACCTTGTGCCGTTTCAGTGGGGTTTGTCATTGCCTGTGGGGTTAGAATAATCAGAAAGCCATCGCTGTTTTTATCATTAGATACAATCTCTATTGATTTGGCATAACGCTCAGAATCTGCATCTCCTAAAATATCGATTGGGTTGCTGTGGCTCCAGTGAGCCGGTAATAGATTATTTAAAGCCTCAGTCGTTTCCGGGGTTAATTCAGCCAATTCCCCACCGCTGCCAATCAGAGCATCTGTCGCCAAAACGCCCGGACCACCTGCATTGGTAACAATTGAAAGACGCGGTCCGTTAGGGCGAGGCTGCTTGGCTAACACTTCAGCCATGTTGAACAGACCATCGATTGTGTCTACACGAAGCACACCCGACCGGCGAAACGCAGCTGCTAGGACTTCATCACTGCCCGTTAATGACCCCGTATGGGAAGCCGCTGCCTTTGCCGCCGCTTCCGTGCGGCCCGGTTTAATTACAATGATAGGTTTCGTTAATGCGACCTCACGGGCTGCCGACAAAAATGAGCGAGCCTCACCAATCGACTCCATATAAATGACAATACTTTTCGTGTTTGGATCATCCCCTAAAAAGGTAATCAGATCGCCCCAGCCAACATCCATCATTGAACCCACCGAAACAAAGGCACTAAAGCCCACATTTTCTCGGAAGCTCCAATCTAAAATTGACGTTAACAAAGCCCCGCTTTGGCTAATAAACCCAACGCTCCCCTTCCGCGCCATAGATGAGGCAAAGGTTGCATTCAAGCCACTGTTTGGGTTCATAACGCCTAAACAGTTAGGGCCAATAATGCGCATATTGCCCTCTTTGGCAATCGCTAGTATTTCTTGTTCAAGCGCCACTCCTTCGGCCCCTCGCTCTTTAAAACCAGCCGAGATAATAATGGCACCTTTGACGCCTGCGGTCACACACTCACGAATAATTGGGGGTACTGTTTGAGCTGGCGTTACAATAATCGCCAAATCTATGGTGTTTTTAATATCAGTAATCGATTGATGGGCATTTAAGTTAAAAATCCGCCTTCTTTTAAGGCTAATTGGATAGATTTCTCCCCCAAAATCATTGGCTATCAGATTCTCCATAATCGTCCGACCTACGCTTCCCTCTCGTTCTGTGGCACCAATTACAGCCACGCTCTTGGGAGAAAATATCGCGGTCAGGGGGTTAACATCATAATGCAAAACATCATGCGAACGCTCTTTGGTTTGGTCAGTCATAGAATGTCCTTATTTATTTTTAAACAGGTTGAATTTTAAGGAAATGATATTGAAATGCGATCGGTCATTTTCATGACGACGATTCAGCTTGGAACGATTTAAGCACTTTATTGAGCTGTTTTTGAGTGATACGGCCGTTTTCTTCTAAAATTGACAGGAGGCTGGACACGGTGAAAAGAGAATGGAGACGATATTCTTGAGCAAAAAGCGATTTTGCCGTTGGATTTTCTCGATCTATCAAAACAACGGCATCTCTTACTTGAATTCCAGCTGTTTTGAGCGATACCGTTCCCTGTAAAATACTTTCACCCGTTTGAATAACATCATCCACAATAACGGCCGTTTGTCCGACTTCCCAAATACCCTCAACTGATTTCCCAGTCCCGTAGCTTCTTGCCGTTTTTCGGGGGTAAATCATCGGCACATTCATCTCTAGACTCAACGCAGTACAAATTGGTAAACCAGCTACAGGCTGAGCCGCTAAAATATCAAAGGAGATTCCTTCAAGCATTGCTTGATACCCTTTGCTCACTAAACGCAAGGTCTCTGGGAATGAGACAATGAGGCGCAAATCAAGATAAAGGCGGGCCGTCCGACCACCTTGGAATTTATACTTTCCAAGCTGAATCGACCCAATATCAAACAAACTTAAGGCGATCTGCTCTCGTAGCGTTTCAGAAATGCTCATGCTATAGATTATAACCTCAGCCCGCTTGCGAACCCAAAAAGAATTATTGGCAAAATACCAATACCCCTGATAGAATCCCCGATTAGGTCAAAAAATATAAACTAATTTAGGCTTAAAGTTTTTTAATGGTATTTCTACTCAGGCACTCACACAAGAAAATTGGCATAAAGCGATTTGTGCGACACATTTTTTGTTTTTAGTAGCTCGATCCTTTGGGATTGAGCTTTTTTTTTGCCTGAAAAATCAAATAGCATTTACGCAAGCGGGCGTGCCAAGGTCATTATCATCAGCTTGTACGTCAGCAAATTGAGGGCTTTGCGTAAATTCTTTAGGGAGAAAGAAAAATGGCAGAATTAAAACCTTTATTCAACTTAGATGAACTTAAATCCCCCCCATTAAGCGGAAATGGACTAACGGGCTGTGACATCCTGTCAGTGGGTCAATTTGATAAATACACCCTAGATTATATCTTTACTCGGGCCAAAGAAATGCAAGAAATGGTCGAGGCGGTCGGCGGGGTTGACTTGCTTAAAGGGAAAGTGCTGGCCTGTATGTTTTATGAACCGAGCACCCGCACGAGTTCCTCATTTATTGCCGCTATGGAACGGCTGGGGGGGAGTGTGATTCCAATTACACAGGGTGTCCAGTTTAGCTCTGTTAGTAAAGGAGAAACGTTAGCAGATTCCATCAAGGTGTTAGAACAGTATGCAGACGTAATTGTCTTACGTCATCCTGAAATTGGTTCAGCCGAAGTTGCGGCCCACGCCGCTTCTGTACCAGTTCTTAACGCTGGGGATGGCCCCGGAGAGCACCCCACTCAGGCGCTGTTGGATTTATTCACCATTAAAGAGGAGCTAGGCACGCTTGAT
>JBCCFD010000199.1:0-13472 GCA_039029915.1 Chloroflexota bacterium | reverse complement strand
TAGCCCCACTGGATGACGAAGCGAAGTTTCTACCCGACTTTGGCTGGCTAGCTGGCAGATTAGCGAGTAGCTACGATACAAAAACTGAAATCATCGACGATCTTAAAGAGCGTGGCTTTTTGGTACATGTCGAGCAGTATCCTCACGTTTACCCCCACTGCTGGCGCTCAGGTGAAGAGCTCGTTTTCCGCTTAGTAGATGAGTGGTATATCAACATGGATTGGCGTCAAAAGATCAAAGATATTGTAGATGACATCACCTGGTATCCAAGCTGGGGTCAGGACCGTGAGCAAGATTGGCTTGACAACATGGGTGACTGGATGATCTCGAAGAAAAGGGTTTATGGTCTAGCTCTGCCCATCTGGGAATTTGAGGATGACACCGTCTGGGTTGTTGGCTCAGCAGAAGAACTGGAAGAACTGGCCGTTGAAGGCTGGGAAGCGTTTAAAGGCCACAGCCCCCACCGACCGTGGATTGACTCGGTCAAAATCCGCCATCCAAAATCTGGCTTGGTGGGCACACGCATTAAGGATGTAGGAAACCCCTGGCTAGACGCAGGCATCGTCCCCTACTCTACCCTACGTTACAACACGGATCGGGCGTATTGGGAAAAATGGTTCCCTGCCGATTGGGTCAGTGAAAGCTTCCCCGGTCAGTTCCGCAACTGGTTCTACAGCTTGTTAGCTCAAAGTGCTGCGTTTACAAACAAACGGCCGTTTAAAAACCTCTTCAGCTACGGCACGCTGTACGCTGAAGACGGGCGAGAAATGCATAAATCTTGGGGCAATGCCATCTGGTTTGATGATGGGGTTGAAATCATGGGTGCAGACACAATGCGCTGGCTATACGCAAGCTGCAATCCTGAGAAGAATTTGCTGTTTGGCTACAATGTGGGTGATGAGGTGCGCCGTCGCGTATTGATCCCGCTGTGGAATGTGTATGCCTTCTTTACCAACTACGCTATCTTGGATAACTGGACACCAACTGTAGACGCTATGGTAGCCAATCGTCCATCCAATATCCCAGCACACGCTCAGTTGGATGAGTGGATCAAGGAGCGGGTCAACGAAACGGCCGTTGAGGTGCGCGCGGCGCTCGATAAATACGATTCAGAAAAAGCGTGCGGCATCCTCGAAGAGATGCTCGACGACCTGTCAAACTGGTACGTACGTCGATCGCGGCGACGGTTCTGGAAAAGCGAGGCAGACACCGATAAAGATGCGGCTTACATGACGCTCTACCAAGTGCTGGTTCGTTTTTCACGTCTAATGGCCCCTTTTATGCCGTTTGCAACTGAGGCGATCTATCAAAATCTAGTGGCTTCACTGGATGATGGCTCACCAGCGAGTATCCACCATACGCTTTACCCAGATGCAGATGCGGATGGGCTAAATCGTGAATTGCTGGACAAGATGCGTCTCGCCATCACCACGGCGAGTTTGGGTCGGGCGGCCCGCAGCTCGATGGACATCAAGCTGCGCCAACCGCTGGCCACAGCCCGAGTCAATGTTGGTAGCCAGCAGCAAGAAGCTGACTTAGAAGAGCTGGCTCACGTGCTGGCTGAAGAGATGAACGTCAAAAGCATCGAAATCGTCTCAGAGGTAGGTGAGTTGGTGAGTTACAAGCTCCTGCCTAACAATCGTGTCCTTGGCCCCAAGTTTGGTAAGCAGTTCCCGCTGGTCAAGAAAGCGCTCGACGCCCTTGATGCGTCTGAGGCAGCCCGCCAGCTGCAGTCAGGCGAAGGATTAACCATTGAGGTGGAGGGCAACTCCATCACGCTAACCCAAGATGATGTGCTCGTTCAGACTGAGTCAAAAGGGGATTCAGCGGTTGCTAGTGAGAAAGGTGTCACTGTGGCAGTTGACATCAACTTAACTCCTGAGTTGCTTCAGGAAGGGTTCGCGCGCGATGTCGTACGGCACGTCAATAACATGCGCAAAGAGTCTGGTTTAGAAATCTCTGACCGGATTGAACTGGCTTACAGCGCAACAGGCGATGTCGCGGCCGCATTCGCTAATTTTGGTGGCTATATCTCAGAGGAAACTTTGTCGGAGTCGGTTACGGCCGTTTCTCTCGAAGACCCATTCCATCAAGAATCCATCAAAATCGGTGATCAAGATGTAACGCTAGCGTTTAATAAAAAATAACTTTTTGGGGATTGGGGATCGTAGGCCAAGAATCGGTTTCTGATCCCCAATCTCTAATCCCCAATCCCCAATCCCCGATCCCCAAAATCTGGTACAATTCACAACGTTTTTATCCAACTCAAAATTTCCTAGCGGAAGACGAGGAGGGCAGTTTGTATCGCAAAAGTTTGGTCTTATTTTTAATTCTTTCAATTTTAGTTGTATCTGCCATTGTTTTAGCACAAGAACCCACAGTAGAGCCGATCCCCCTGAGCCATTCTCCGCCACAAATGGTGACTGTAGCAAATATCGAAGAACGGCCGTCTCAATCTATTCAAATCCCATTAGAACCAGTCGCTGTTGATGCCTCTAATGAGTGCGAAAGCGCCACCGTTTTAACAGTCCCCGGTGGTGGCTCCCAAGCAACCAACAGTTTTGACATTGGGGTCAATGACCCCCAAATCAATCAATGCATGTGGGGCAGCTCACCAAGTACGAGAGGCTATCGCACGGCCTGGTTTCAATTCACGGCACCGTTTAATGGCAAAGCCATTATTGACACTTTTGGTAGTAATTACGATACGGTATTGGCAATTCATGAAGATGAAAACCCCACCACACCGGAAGCATGCACTGAACTACGCCTCCTCGCTTGCAATGATGACCATAACGGATTCAACGCGCGTGTTGAATTTCTAGCTCAAAAAGACACCACTTATTATATCGAGGTTGCCGATTGGCAGTCTGGGGTTTCAGGCAGCGCTGATTTAATCCTCTCCCTAGAAATGGATGATATCACCTCAGTGTGGGATCCGTTTGGTTCGATGAGCTTCCCCAGAACCCGCCACGCGACGGTCATTGTCAACAATCACATTTACACCTTAGGCGGGCAAGAGAACGTGTTGGGAAATCCAGTCATTACCCCACGTTTAGACCGCTACAATGCTGGTTCTAACTCTTGGACTTCGCTCGGGCAGATGCCGGGTAGCGGTATTTCAAACTCAACGGCCGTATACGTCGGGGCGACTGCGGGAGATGGCAAATGTGCAGATGGCTGTATCTATGCACCAGGTGGCTATGATGGGGGTGATCAATATAACGGCGATCATTGGGCGTATGATATTGACACAGGCGAGTGGATTTCTCGTCAAAGCATCTTTAATTTGACACCCTTAACACTTCCTTTTGCTTGGTCAACGGCTGTTGCTCATCCAGACGACACCGGTTACTACCTCATAGGTGGATTAACCACCCAACCAGCCATTACCACCACCGCCCAAGCCCATAACAACGTCTTTTTCTATAACGTTGCGGGAGAGAATTGGCAAACAAATGCCCCAAACATGATCACGGCCCGCTATGGACATATGGCCACCCAGTTAGGCAATCAAATATGCGTGGTGGGCGGTATCGGCACTGGGCTTGTGCTCCTACAGACAGGTGAATGCTTCACCCCAAACAGCGGTGGCTGGAGCACATCCATTCCGGCGCTCAACTACCCTCGATACGGGGCGGGAAGCTCGGTTGGTCCTGATGGAAAATGGTATATTTTTGGTGGGTCAGATGCGAATCATCAAGCAGTCCCACAAGTAGAATTTTATGATCCAAATAATGCCATCGCGGGTTGGCAGGTCCTGCCCGTTAGTTTTGATCTCGGCGCATCAGAAGGGATTTTGGAGCGAGCTTGGGCACGCGGTGGCTTTGTTGGCAACTACCTATATGCCGTTGGTGGCAATGCAACCCAAACGACCTTCCCAGCCATATCGCTCATTGAGCGACTCTTTGTCGGGTCATCAATAGGGTATTTACCGCTCATTGAGAAAGGCAGCTCAGGCACCAATGACACATTAGAAACTGCCTTTTCAATTAATTTTAATACCCCTCGCTTTGCTAACTTTGATACCCAGATTGACTTTTATGATGTGTTTACCTTTGAACTCGCCTCAACCGATCAAGTAACGATTAAACTATCGCAAATTCCCACGGGCAGTGATTACAATCTTTTAATTTATGATGACAATAAACTGCTTTGGGGCGTTGGCAATAATCCCGGCACGCTTTCAGAAAACGTCCAGTTGACTCTAGGAGCGGGTCAATATTACGTTATGGTCGAGCGCGTGATTCCGTTTGGTTTCCCAAATTCGAGTAATTATCGATTGATTGTTGAAAGATAAAAGCTAGGGATTGGTGGTTAGACACCTGCTCTCTTATTGACTCAATGGCACAATTACGAACTATGACAACTTCACAACCAGTAAAAATCCTCCACTTTGCAGATGCCCATATTGACATGGCGAATTACGGCCGTCACGATCCAAATACGGCGCTGCCCGTTAGAGTGGGGGATTTTTTACATGCGCTTGACCAAATTGTTGATGCCGCTATTGAGGAAAAAGTCGATTTTGTTCTTTTTGCAGGGGATGCTTACAAAGACAGAAATCCTCAGCCAACTTTCCAGCGAGCATGGGGCAAGCGAATGATGCGTTTAGCAGAGGCTAAAATCCCAACGTTACTCCTCATTGGAAACCATGATGTCTCCCCCTCATCTGGACGTGCTCATACTCTACAAGAGTTTACAACTCTCGACGTGCCATACATGCACGTGGCCGATTCAATTAAGCTCTGGACGCCGGAGGAGCTTGGGATTCCCCTACAGGTGATCAGTTTGCCGTGGGTATCGCGAAGCATGTTGATGAATCGGGAGGACATGCAGGGTAAAAATCTCAATGATATTCTGTCCGAAATGGCTGACCGGGTGTCAGAGTTTATCTCGCAGCTTATTGAGCGCGCAGACAAAGATATCCCCCTTATATTAACCGCCCACACTAGCATTGAAGGCGCCAAATACGGCAGTGAACGACAAGTCATGCTGGGACGTGAGTTGACCCTTAGTCCTAGGTTGGTTCGCAACAAGACGCTAGATTATGTGGCATTGGGCCACATTCACAAACACCAGTCGCTCAATGACGGTGACGCTCACCCTCCTATTATTTATCCTGGATCTATTGAACGGGTCGATTTTGGCGAAATACGCGAAAAGAAAGGGTTTATTTTGGCTGATGTTACAAACGGGGACACAAACTGGCAGTTTATCAGGCTCGACACGCGCCGATTTATTGACAAAAAGGTAGAAACCCGTGAGGCTGACAGCTTTATGGCGGATATTCTCAACCAGTTACCGCTAGAAGATGAAGTCGAAAACGCCATTTGTCGAGTAAGTCTCAGCTATCCACGCGACTGGGAACCCATGCTTGATGAGAAAGCGATTTTAGATCGGTTCAAAAAAGCATTAGACATCAAGATTGTAAAAAATTATACCGTCGAAGATCGTACGCGCTTAGGGGATACGGTCGAATTTAAATCGCTCACCCCAATTGAACTACTCGATAAATATTGGGGGACCAAAGGGCTCCATGAAGCGAATGCGGCGGAAATGAAGGCTTTAGCGCAGGATATTCTTGGAGAATAGGAAGGAGAAGAAGGAAAGGTAGCGTTATTGATAATTGGTAATTAGGTAAATAATAATTTAGCGTATCCAATCCCTAATCCCCAATCCCTGATCCCTAGCCCCTAAACTTTGATCTCCCAGAAATTATGATTCCTTTAGAGCTTGAAATCAGCAACTTTTTATCCTATCGAGAAACGGCCGTTTTAGATTTTCGCGGGGTGCATTTAGCGTGCATTTCTGGGGCTAATGGAGCTGGCAAGTCAAGCATTTTAGATGCAATTACCTGGACGCTGTTTGGGCAAAGCCGCAGTAAAAGTGACGATGACTTGGTTAATCGAACGGCCGTTTCCAACGATGAATGGGCCGAAGTGACGCTCATGTTCGAGCTAGAGGAAACCATTTACCGTATTAGCCGTCGACGGCGCGCCAGAAAATCCACGACCTTAGAGCTACAAATCGCCACCGAGCTAGAAAACGGCCGTCCCGTTGATTGGAAGACCCTCAGTGAACCCAAAATTAAAGAGACTCAGGCTGTCATTGAAGACATTTTACGCATGAACTTTGACAGCTTCATCAATGCTAGCTTCTTTTTACAGGGCAAAGCGGACGAATTTACCACCAAGACCCCGTCCAGACGCAAGGAGATTCTAGCCGAGCTTTTAGGCATCAACGTTTGGGATAGCTATCGTGAAAAGGTAGCCGAACGGCGCAAAGCCCAAGAAGACCAAATCAGGCTTCAGGATGCGCGATTAGAGGAAATTGATGAGGAGCTTTTAGAAGAGCCTGAACGTCGAGCAGCTGTCGAGGAAGCAGAAGCACAGCACAAGCTCATTCAAGATCAGCTTTCGGCGCGGGAACTGGTGCTAACCGATTTACGCAAGATGGATACGGCCGTTAAACAGCAAAAACAACAGCTCATCCAACTGCGCCAAACGCACGAGCAAACGTCTAGCAACCTTGATGACCTCAAGGCCACGATTTCCCAGCGAGAAAGTGAAAAGGAAAAGCATCAAGCCCTAATCGACCAGAAAAAGGTTATCGAAGCGGAGCATAAAAAGTGGCAGAGGCTAGATACGGCCGTTGCCCAATGGCAAGAAAAGGCCAACGCCAACAATCAATTTAATCGTCAAATGGAGCCGCTACGGTTAATTATCGCTGAAAACCGCACCCGCCTCGAACAGCAAATCAAACAGCTTGAACAAGAAGCAACGCTGGTGAAGCAAGCCCAAATTCAGCTTGACCAGCTTTTGCCACAGCGGGAAACAGACCAAAAACAGCTAGCCGAAATTGAGCACCAAATTTCTCAGTTTGATCAACAGATGCAGGCGTTGAGGTCATCTCAAGCCAGCCTGCAGCAGCTAGAGGGAGAGCACAACCTGTGGCAACAAGAAGTAGCTCAGCTCCAAAGAGAAGCAGGTCGAGTTGCCAGCCTTGAACAGGAAAAAAACGCCCAATCTACTACTTTAACAACTTCACAAGCTCAGATTGCTGAAATCACCGCTAAGCTCGACTCTTTAGCCACCCAGCTGCAAGATAAAGCAAATCTGGAAGCCGAGCTCAACACCATGAAAGCGGAACAGCCTCGTTTAAAAACTGAAATGGACGAGATCAAAGAGAAGATGGATGCCTTAAACGCCAATACGGCCTCAACCTGCCCCCTTTGCGGGCAACCGCTCACAGAAGCTCATCTGACAAAGGTGCTGTCTGATTTAAAGGCTGATGGCAAAGCGCGCGGGGATCGGTATCGAGAAAATCAAGCTACAACAAAGTCTCATCAAGAAAAGCTAGCCACTTTTGCCAACACGTTAAAAGAGCAGCCTGCTCTTGAACGGCAGCAATCTTCTCAGCGGGATCTTATCGCGAAAGCTGAGGCACGTTTAGCTGAAATTGACCACACATTGACGAATTGGGCGGCAAACGGCCGTATTCGTTTAGCTGCTTTAGAGACCAAATTAGCGAACACGGCCGATTTAGATGCCAAGCAATTAGAGGTCGCAAAATTGGAAACGGCCGTTGCTGAGAAAAGCAGTCTCGATAAGGCGCGTACTACTCTGCAAGAGCGCATCGTACGAGCCGATGCCCAAGAACAAACCAATCAACAGCGCATTGATAAGTGGACCGCAGAAGGCCAAGCCAAGCTTGAATCGGCACAGACTCAATTCAAAGGTGAGGCGTTTGCCCCAGAAGCCCAAGCAGAATTGGCAAAGCTTACCAGCGAGCAAGCGCAGATAGAGTATGACGAATATGAACATCAGCAAGCAATTTCCGCCCGAGACGCTCTCCAAGAGGCCCCTGAAAAAGCCCAGGCTTTAAAACAGGCGGAATCTACCTTAGAGACACTCACGAGCACCATTGCTGATTTTATAACCCAGCGAGACAGTCAGGAAGCGATTTTAAACACCCAAGCTGAACAGATCGCGCAAATGGAAGCTGGGCTGGCAGAGTTAGAAAGTTCAGGGTCAGATTTGGGTCAGGTTGAGCAGGAGGTTAATCGGCTCCGTGAGGAAAGCATCCAAGCCAGCCGCAGGCTGGGCAGCGCCCAACAAAAGCTGGATGTGCTTGCCGATTTGCAGAAGAGGCGTGACTCAATCACGGACGAGAAAAAAGAGCTAGCGGCCCATCTGCAAAAGCTCAAAATGTTAGAAGAAGCGTGTGGGCGCAATGGGGTTCAAGCGCTGTTGATTGAGGCGGCCATTCCTGAGATTGAAACGCGCGCCAATGAACTGCTTGATCGCCTAACAGCGGGGCGAATGAGCGTGCGGTTTCAAACGCAAAAGCAGCTCAAGAGCAATAAGGATGTCAAACGAGAAACGCTTGACATTCACATACGAGATGAAGCAGGAGAACGGCCGTATTCTAACTTCAGCGGTGGTGAACAGTTCCGCGTCAACTTTGCCATTCGGCTCGCCCTCTCCCAAATTTTAGCTCGACGGGCGGGAGCCAAACTGCAAACGCTAGTGATTGATGAAGGGTTTGGCAGCCAAGACCCAAACGGCCGTCAACGTCTCATCGAAGCAATCAACACGATCCAAGAAGACTTCGCTAGAATTCTCGTCATTACCCACATCGAAGAACTCCGCGAAGCCTTCCCCAATCAAATTGAAGTTCAAAAAACGGCGTCCGGCTCCCAATTTTCGATTAATTAATCAAACTTACACAAAGACTCCAAGGAACAAAGATGCTAAATGAAAGAACTTTATCTTTGAGGGCTTTGAGCCTTTGTGTTAAACAATCCTTTAATAAGAACTACCAGAGTTGCGGAAACTATTGGCTGCATCCCGCAGTTGGTTCAAACGGGCATTCATCCGTGCCGGAATTGACATCGTTTGTCCGATAGCTTCAGGTAATAACTGCATCGTCATCCCAAAACCAACCACAAAAGCCAATTCAGACCCGATAGTAAAAATACCGATCGTTTGCATAATCGCTGCAAATGTTGTGCTAGGGTCTCGCACCACCCCATTCAAGCGGAAATACATGTCAGTGAACGCGTCAATGTAGAACAAGATGAACCATACGACCAAGCTAATAACCGTATATTTCCGATCTTCTTTTGCATCCCAGCCCAAGGCCAGCGCAATGTATCCTGCGGCAATTTGTCCTACTGACGGCAAAGCTGCCACAACGTAGGGGGTCCAACCAAATCCAGTTTGGGTTGGTAATGCTTCATACCCCCAAAAGCTGGTCCAATAATCTTCAACTGCAAAGCCTATGGACATCATCCACAGGACTAAAAATACGACAAAGACAGGTACCACAAATTCGCTTTCTCGAATTCTTTCAGCTGCCTTTTTAAATGTTGTATGTTGCCTACTCAAGCGAATACTCCTTCTATGTTTTCATCCCAACGTGAAAACATAATTGGCGAGAAACGAGCAATTTACGACTTTGTTACCAAAGTTTTTAAATACTTCGACTGTAAAGAAGTATTTACTCAATCCGTCGCCTGTGCATTAAAACGCACAAAACTTGTTCATTTGCCTAGCACAGCACCTCATCTTATGATGCCAGCAGGTCCTAATTGATTGTGGTGAAAAACGATGGGCTTACGCTGAGGAAAACCTTACAAACTGCTTCTGCTACCTACAATACTATCCAAATTATCCGTCTTGCGTCGATTAAACGAGGTTTCAATCTAACTACTACACGAATATGTATCTCACTATTTTAGTCAGAAGTATTAGATTTTCGTTAACATAAAATTTGATCTACGTTAGCAAAGGAATAAAAAGAAAAACATGAAGTTACCCAATGGTCGTTTATTTTTATACAGCACATTTGGCAGTCAAACAAAACAGCATTACTATTTTCTACAACATACTATTGGTCATTCTCGAGTTATGAAGCGTGTCAGCTGACGGAATAAGAGTACTGTGACCAATCAATCATCCGAACAAGTTATAAATCTATTAAATCCGTGTCGGAATTTTGTCATTCCGATGTTGAATATTTTAAATAATATAAATGTGTTCTGCGAGACCATCACTCAACGTTCTACCATTGGAAAGAAACCAAAATGACAAAAAAATATTCGACACGCTTTTCTTTATTGATAATTTTGCCAGTCCTTGGCCTCACCTCATTATTTTTATATTTGCATCAACACACCACATTTGCTCGAAGTGCAAACACTGTCACGGTGAATACTTTACAAGATGAAGAAGATGGCAGCTGCCAAGATGGTGACTGTTCTTTGCGTGATGCGATCGAAACAGCAAATTCCGGTGATTTAATTCTATTTGATGTTTCTGGTGTTATTGACATTTCTCCGTTCGGAATCTTATCGGTCACAAAAGATTTAATGATAAATGGCAACAATCAAATCACTATTAGCGGAAACAACAGCACAAATATTTTTGAATTTGTACCGATTGAGCCCAATTCAGGTGAGGAGATCGCGTTTACAATTGAAGGCTTAACATTCACCAAAGCAACCGGTGACTTTGGTTCAGTTATACGAACATATCGGTCTGTTGTAACGGTGACGATCAATAACAGTCAATTCATTAACAACTCAGCCAATGATGGCATCATCACAACCAGTTCTACTAGCCCAATTATTATCAACAACAGCTCGTTTGTTGATAATATTTCAACAAACACAGGTGGTGTTATCTTTACATCCGGCGAGGTTGAGATATACAACAGTTTATTTTTAAATAACAGGGCAAAATTCGGTGGAGCAATTTACAATGTTGGGTCAACAACCATTCACAACAGTCAATTCTTACATAATCAAGCGGAAGTTGGTGGCGCAATTACGAGTGGCTCGCCTGGTGATATCACAATAGCTAATTCTACATACGCTTACAATGAATCGTCTGTCTCCGGAGGAGCAATCCATAACTTTGGTCTTATGAGTATTGTTAATAGCACAATTTCAAGCAATATCGCATCAAATTTTGGAGGAGGTATTTATTATACGGTATCAGATTTTCCTGACTTAGAACTCATCAATAGCACAGTCACCAATAATCAAGCTGGGAATAATGGAGGGGGCATCTACTTTTCTAAACACAATGAACCTATAGATGTTGTCAATACAATTATTAGCGGTAATTATTTATCTAGCTCAATGAGTGCCAATGATTTTACTGAAGTGCCAGCCTTTACTAGCTCAGCCAATAATATCTCAGTTGTCAGCCACGGTCACAATGTCATCGGGCATATTGAAGGAAATGTGATTGGATTTGAAACGGATAGTAGCGACCGGTTAAACACTTTTAATATTAAGATTGGGCCATTAGAGGAAAGCAGCACGAACTTGTTGGTCCATATCCCAATGAAAGACAGCTTTCTTCTCAATAGTGGGAATACTGAATTTTGTCCAGAATTCGATCAATTAGGCGCCAAAAGAGGCACGCTCTGTGATATTGGTGCAGTTGAGCGGCTTAATCAAGAACTTTTTATTTCTGTAGTTCGCTCATCCAATTAGCAAGTTGTGTCAAAAGAAATTTTTAATGCTCAATAAAAATTTCCAGCTAAAATATCAGCATGAAACGCATCATGATGATTGCTAATGGGACTCGCGGAGATGTTCAACCTGCTATTGCCCTGGGGAAAGCGCTCAAGGCAGCGCGCTTTCAAGTAGAGATTTTAGCCAGCAAAAATTTTGCTGAATGGATTGAATCCCACGGCCTTACGGCCGTTCCATCTTCATTGAATATTCCTGAAATTATGGCCAGCGAAGGGGGCAAGCAGTGGGTTGAAGAGGGGCATAAGCCGCTCGTACAAATGCGGGTGATGAAAAAGCTGCTTGATAAGTTTGGTCATGCGTTTGCTCAAGAGGCATGGCGCGCCTGTGAAGGAGCTGACGCCATTATCAGCAGTTTTACATCTGACGTTTATGCCCTTACCATTGCTGAAAAGCTTAACGTGCCGATTTTTAGCGTGGCGCTTCAACCCCCTTTGATTGCCACAAAAAACGGCCGTTCTCTACCTAACGCGCCCCTACCCAATCGGAACAGCATCATTAACCATTGGTTCAGCAAGCTTATCATTGAACCGTTCCCTTGGCGCATCTATGGCGAAATTACCAACGACCTGCGCAAACAGCTAGGACTTCCCCCTCAAACAAACGCTCAAAATATTGTCGCCCGTCAGCAGATGCCGGTGCTTATGGCCTACAGCTCTCACGTCGTGCCCCGTCCTTATGAGTTCCCCTCTAACTATCACGATACCGGCTTTTGGTTTTTAGAAGATACGCCAAATTGGGAACCACCATTTAAACTGCTCGAATTTTTGGATAATGGACCACCCCCAATTTACGTTGGCTTCGGCAGCATGACTAATCGAGACCCAGGGTTTACAACCCAGCTTATCGTTGAAGCAATTGAACGGCTAGGACGGCGAGCCATAATCATTTCAGGCTGGAGTGAGGTTGGCAAGGTTCCCTTACCCAATTCAATGCTAACACTGCCCAATGCACCACACAATTGGCTGTTTCCACAGTTGGCGGCGGTGGTTCATCACGGGGGCGCAGGCACAACAGCCGCTGGTTTACGAGCTGGCGTGCCTTCTATTATTATTCCGCATATGGTCGACCAGCCTTTTTGGGCGCAAAGGGTACATGCGATTGGGGCAGGGCCAAAGCCTATTGCGAAGCAGAAATTAACGGCCGTTTCTCTCGCCGAAGCCATCACTGAGGCCACTAGCAATTCCAATATTCACAACAGTGCCATCGCGATAAGCCAGCGTATCAAAGCTGAGAATGGGTTAGCCAAAGCGGTTGCAGTCATTAAAGCCAAGATTTGAGCAACAATAAACTCAGCCGATCCTTCCCAAGGACCAGCCAAATTATCCAATTACCTTAAAGGATGCGGATTGTAGGGGGCTACACACTCATCTGGCAGCGGATTTTGATAAGGTGTTTGATCGATTTGCGATTCAAATTCAGCCCGAACTTCCTGTAGCATTTCCGGTTGCTGGTACAGTGCTACAGCAGAAGCCGCCATCACTTTTGCAGCATACAGCATCCCTTTGTGCCCAATGCTCATCCCTCCTGTTGCGACAACACCCCAGCTATGAGCCGGCGCATTCAAGGGCCAGCAAGTTGTATTTAGCATGCTTAAAGGAGCAATCCAACTCAAATCCCCCACATCCGTTGACCCGGACAAAATAAAAGACTCATCCTTGGTTGGCAACACAGCCCCAACCAGCGGTAAATGCGCATTCTCCTCAGGGATTTGGTACATTTGCGTCACAAACGCTTGGTTGCCTGCTGGCATATTGTTATTAACTGCCTCAGCATAAGCAATCTCTTCCTCTGTAAATTCAATGGGGCCAATTTCCTGCATGACATCATATTGCAAATCGGCGAGCGTGTGATTATTTAAAATACACGTAGAAGCCGCATCAAAAATGATTTCAACTTCCGTTTCTGTCATCATCGCGGCACC
>JBCCFD010000198.1:0-13480 GCA_039029915.1 Chloroflexota bacterium | reverse complement strand
TGTGTGTTCATTTCATCTCTAAGATTGTCTAAAAGCAAACTTGAAAATAGAGTTGAGCCTAAAAAGAACAGGGCACCAAGAATCAGTATCAGTTCAAAGGTGAGCAGTGTGGCGACGGTGACCCACGTGTAGGAGAAGGTGAGCTTCCATCGTAACCTGGAAAACCATTTGATTGGGGGTGACGGCTGGCTGACACTCATGATGCAATCATACCTGAACTCATGTGCTTTGTCTGAAAAATGAGCTTGAGGGCAAGGGATCATTACCCTCAAACGATTCTATCCGCCTAAATCTTGCCGCTGAAAAATGAGCAAGCCTGATCCTGCGAAAACAAGTATGTAAAGCAGGATGACAAAAACGGCCGTTTCCATTGAGAGCGTACCATCGGGAATAACAGCGGGTGCAGCGTTGGCGTTGATTTGAGGAAGCAAAAAGTTGAATAGACGACTCATTCCTCCGGGTAAGAATTGAACGGCCGTTTCCCACTGCTGCCCTAACAGCGGTAGAAGCTGAAGCATTAACGGCTCAATCAAAGTGATATAGGCCAAGCCAACGCCGATGGAAGCAATGGCTGATCGAGTCGCTATGGCAATAAAAAAGGAGATTACTGCATAGGGCAGCAGGCTAAAGCTAATCGTTAGGATGTTAAGGCCAATCATCCCCCAATTGATGTCCGAGAATGGGAGTGTTCCGGCAATCCTAAGACTAAATCCACTGGAAATGAGAATGCCGACGAAGACGGCCGTTCCAACCAAGCAAAAGGTCGCCAGCAAGATTGTCGATAATTTGGCAAGCACGAACAGGGGGCGCGGGACGCCTCGACTGAGCCAAACCGAAATCGTACGCCACGTATACTCCTGAGCCACCAACGTGCCCGCTAAAATAATGAGTAAAAATGCGCTCAGCCTGCTCGTAATGGCAAACGTATTGCTAATACCGGCTGGCCACAGCAGCTGGTTTTCAATTTCTTGAGTCGAATCAGCCTCAATAACTAAACCTTCCCCATTGTTAGCGTTCCCGGCTTCAAATTGGGATTTGGCAAAATATATCCCGCCAAACATAAGCCCAACAGCAAGCGTTAAAAGCCCCAGTTCAATCCAAAAGAGCCGACCGTGGAATAGTTTCCGCTGTTCAATCCATACCATTTGAAAATACATGATTTCATCCTTCTGTGTGGGGATCAAAATTTTTTTTAACAGGACTTACGCACGCTGAGCCTGTTGAAGGGTTAAGAAAGTCACTTCGACAGGCTCAGTGACCACTATTTGCGTAGGTCCTATTTAAGTAAGCTTTGTTCAAATTTTTTGCGATTAGGTTATTACTTCGTTACATAAGAAATTTTAAATTTTTCCAGAGAAGAAGTATTTAAAAACTTTGGTAACAAAGTATTATGCTTCTTGGGTTAATTCAAGAAATATATTTTCTAAATTTGAGCTGTGGTTACTGACTTCTTTTGGAATGATTTGATGAGCCACGAGGTGTGCCACGGCCGTTTCGCTGGTCAAACCAGAAACCAATAGATAGTCGCCATCGACGGTGACGGCATCGCGCCCCCCTAATTCTGTTAACAGGCGTTTAGCTTGCTCAATAGCCGTCACCCGGATTTTAGTGAAGGTGGTTTGTTGGGCTAATAAATCAGAGACCTTTCCTTGAGCCACAATTGACCCTTGCTTGATCACAGCAATATGGTCACAAATTTGCTCGATCTCATGAAGCAGATGGCTGCTTAAAAAAATGGTCATGCCTTCTTGAGCAAGCTGGCGAAGCAGATCTCGTATTTCACGCATGCCGGCGGGGTCAAGCCCATTGGTGGGTTCATCCAAAATAAGCAGCTTTGGTTGATGCAGGAGTGCAGCGGCTAAGCCGAGCCGTTGTGTCATTCCGGTGGAGTATGTTTTGACTTTTCGGTCAGCAGCGTTTAACATGCCAACTTTTTTCAAAACGGTCGTTATTTGATGTTCATCGACTTTGTTATATAGATGCGCTAAGAGGCGCAGGTTTTTTAGTCCTGAAAGATGAGGTAAAAGCGCTGGTGCCCCTATCAATGCGCCTACTTCATTAAGCGGCGTGTTTTTTTGAGGTGATACCGGTTTGCCAAATAGGGTAACACGTCCATTTGTGGGATGAATGAGCCCCAAGATCATGCCGATTGTGGTTGTTTTTCCAGCTCCATTTGGGCCTAAGAAACCAAAGAGTTCTCCTGTGGGAACTTGTAGATTGACTTTATTAACGGCCGTTACAGCCCCAAATGACTTGCTCAGCTCATGCGTTTCAAGAATATAGGCGGTCATGTCTCTCTCCTAAACGAATTGAATGTGGTGAACGGATAAATCGCTTATTGCGGTTGCTGTAAGAGCATTCCGTTGAGTGCAAACAAAAAGAATCGATGGGTAAAATTTGTTGATCTGTTTTTGTTTGCTTTGCAGTACAGCTAAAATCAATTCGTATCCATCAAAATATATTTGGCTGTACTAGAGGTATAAACAGTTTAGGAGCGTTGGTTGAAAATGGGATCAGACTAGAGGCGGGAATGATATCGGTCTAAAGGTGGAAAAAGATGGGGAAACATTCTCGTAAAATGCTTCCCCTATATTTTAAGCGGTCGTCATGGCGGGGGTATATTTAGCAGCGGCGCGCATCATCTGACGCACGACGATGTGGTGAAACGGCCGTATCACATTAAAATAAACTGGCCCTGTCCAATGATTATATTTGACGACGGTGGCTAAATGAACCAGTTGCTCTGCCTGAGAATCGTCAACTGCAATGGCTAAATAAGCGGTTAGATGCTTTTCGGTCGCTTCGCCCACCCAGTAAGCGTCTTCTTTTGCTTGAGTCACTTGAAAAAAGGTCACCCACTCCCCGGGCGTCATCGAGATATCTTCCTCGTTCAGCTGCAAAGCTTCCGGCATCCCTTCCTGAGTCATACCCAAAAGACGGACAAAATAATAGCGAATGCCGTATAGAAACTTCATCCACCGTGGGTGGTAGGATAGGGCACCAACCATAAATGAGCGCAAGGGATTGTTGCTCGCCTCTGTTTTTATGTCAATATGATCGGCGTTGGTAAAAATTGGCCCTAGCTCGGGAGCTAGCTGTAAAAATTCCTCTTTATTCATTTTTTACTCCATAAAGGTGCAATAATTCGGTTAAATAGATTGATAGATGGGTTTGAGCCAGTGGTGGAAAAACGTGCTCACTGCCTATCAGGACGATGTAAAAAAGCTCTGAGACTTTTTGTGCTTTAGCTGAGTCATTGAAAATGTCGTTGAATAAGTTTTGGACATAAGCGATTCGCTGTGCGTCAACACGGGCTAGAAGCTCCCCCACTTCAGGTTCCTGCCGCGCCCATGCCCTTAGCCCCACTTCAAGATTGCTTGGTGAACTGGTGATTTGCTCAGAAACGATCGCCACCAACCGATAGAGCTTTGCTTGTGATGTCGTGGCCTCTTCTGTTTGTTCAATGATTTGCAGAGTGCCTGCCTCTTCAAAATGGGCCAGCAGGGCGGTTTTAAATTGTTTTAAGCTGCCAAAATGATGATAGAAGGAGCCTTTTGTGACCCCCAGTTTTTTGGTCAGGGCGTCAATGGTTAAGCTTTGATGTCCCTGTGTATTTAGAATTTGGACACTGGCTACAAACCAGTCATACTTTGTTTTTCGTGACATAATTAATCCGTACCATACCGTATGGTATGTATGCTAAACCATACCCTAAGGTATTGTCAAGAGTGGCGTATGAACCTGATATCAGAAATAGAACAAATTGCTTTGGAAACGTGGCCTGCTGAAGAGATGGTTGATTGTGATGGTTGGGTCCTAAGAGCATCAAGAGGGACAACAAGCCGCGCTAATTCTGTGTGGCCAAATCAAGACAACGGCCGTTTATCTCTCACTCAAAAAATAGAAGCCGCCGAATCGTTTTACCAGAGCCGAAATCTGACCGTGAAGTTTCAAGTTAATCCGATTTCAAAACCGGTCAATCTGGCGCAAACTTTGCTGGCTAAAGGATATAAAGCGGTGGGGCACGTGGTGGTGCAAACGGCCGTTATTTCATCAAGGCAGCCGCCTATCAATCCCCAGCTTTTGTTTATTCACAGTGATAGGCTAACGGCTGGATGGCTAAAGTTTCATCAGGATGGGAATCAATACAGTGAGGAAGAAACGGCCGTTCGGGGCGGCATTATGCGCAGAATCACGACCCCAGTTGTCTATTTGGAGGCCGAATTAAATGGCGAAACGGTCGGAATTGGCTCAGCTATTTTGATGAATGGGTGGCTTGGCATTCTCAATATGCGCACAGCGGATGCAGTGAAGCGACAGGGCGTAGGAACGGCCGTTTTAACCAAGCTGCTACAGTGGGGCCAGCAAAAAGGTGCCACAAAAACCTTCCTCCAAGTGGTTGCTAAAAATCAACCTGCCCAAGCCCTGTACCGTCAATTCGGGTATGAAACGGTGTATGGGTATCATTATCTAGTGGCTGGGGATTAGGAATCTACGATTTACGATTTAGGATTTACGAAATTCTGGCTTGTTTAACCCAAGCTTTCAATCCCCAATCAACCAATCCCCAATAACTATTCAACCAAACCAATCCCCAATCCCCAATCTCCAATTACCGAACCACAATCGGTAAATACAGCGTAAACGCCGCCGGTTGAATTTCATCTCCATCAAGCGTGCCGTCGTTGTCGGAATCGGTATCCAAGTAGTTTTTGATGCCGTCTCCGTCTAAATCGTTGTTGTGACAGTTCGGATTGCCCCACGAAGAACAGCCCTTGAGCAGATGAGCGTCATCATTGACATACTCATCAAAATCAGGGATGCCGTCCCCATCGGCGTCTGTGTCTAGGTAGTTTGGGATGTCGTCATGGTCTCGATCTTTTGTGCGCTCTTCTGAATCAGGCACATTGTCTCCGTCCGAGTCAAAGTCTAAGAAGTTCGGAATGCCATCCCCATCGGTATCGACATTGCCCTCTGTTCGGTCAGTAATGGTATCGCCATCAGAATCCTGGTCGAGGAAGTTCGGAATATTATCCCCGTCAGCGTCTCCAGCCCCTTCTATTGCGTCAGGAATTTCATCATTATCAGAGTCAAGGTCCTCAGCGTTTGGCTGCCCGTCGCGGTCTTTGTTGCCCGGGCCTTCGATGCTGTCTGCTATGCCGTCTCCGTCTGTGTCAGGACCAAAGCCATTGAGTAAGCCTGCTTCAGAGCCGGTTGGGATGCCGTCATTGTCGTCGTCTTCATCAAGATAGTTGGGGATGCCATCATGGTCAAAGTCACCAATTTGGGACGGGTGACTGAGGTGGTGCAACTCAACGGCCGTTTCCACACCGTCCCCATCATCATCATCATCCAAGTAGTTGGGAATCCCGTCTAAATCTGTGTCATCATCCAGCGGATTATTATTGCCATTTGGATCTTCATCAATCGTCGGCACACCATCATTGTCATCATCTGGGTCAAGGTAGTTGGCTATATTGTCCCCATCCGAATCGTGGCCGCCATCATCAGAATCATTCACATCGTCGCCATCGCTGTCGCTGGTGCAGAGCACATTAGCCACCACCTGGCTGAGCACGCCCGAATCTCCATTGGCCTCAGGCGAGATGAGCGTGACTTTGACTGAATTTGTGCCGATCGGCACATTTCGCAGCGCAAAATGCACCAGATTGAGCTGCTCTCCATCAGAGGCGTTAACGAGCGTCTGGGTTTCTATGACATTGCCCGCTTGGGCATTCACAATCAAAACGCTTGAGTCGGCATGATTGCCCACCACGGCCACTTGGGCATAGATAGTGGTAACGGCCGTTGTGGGGGCAAAGGTCAATGTGCGGTTCGCTTCATCTTGGCCAAGCCGGTGATACACAAACGAGATTGTGTCGTTGCTCTTGTTGATAAAACGCCCCGTGGTTGGGTAGGTCGTTTGGGCAATCATCGCGCGGGCCGTTTGGTAGCTCGTTTGATTGCTTTGCCAGCTCACCGTTAGCTCAGTTGTCGGCGTAACGGCCGTTTCAAAGGCGTATGCATAGGTGTTAACCTGAGCCGGGGTGGCTAAGTTAATCGTTTCCATCACCGATTGGTAGGTGACCAGGTTTGGGAAGACGGCCGTTGATAGATCTGGCCGAAGTCGTCCAACAAGCTGCGTATTCAGGGCATTTGCTTCCAAATGAGCAGGCAGGGTAAGCGTTGCCGGATTGGTGGTGTCATATCGATTGCCTAATCCAATGCCATAAAGCAGCAGGCGTTCTTGTTGCCCACTGCTACAAATATTGAGCTGGAGGGCGTCGATTTCGGCCGTATCGCTATCGGATGGTGCATTGATGCCAACATAGGGCGTACCGCCTGAATTGACCGGAACCCCTGTGGCTGTGGCTATATTTAGTAAGTCGCCAGCTATCGTTGTTTCATAATAGAGCGTCGTTGAGTCGCCGGGAGCGAGAGGGTAAGAATCAAGATTCAACAGCTCTAAGTCGCTAATGGTGGCGTTCAAGGCGGGATCATCCAGCGAGAGGCTATTGATGTAGGTGTTGCCGAAGTTTGTGATTTCAAAGCAGAAGGTCACGGCCGTTCCTGACTCACCCAGCACCAGCTCTTGACTTGCTACGCATCCCGTCCCGTCACTGTGCCCAAGATAGACGCTTTTTTCAAGCTGAATGGCGGGGGTGACATCGTCAACGCCTAAATAGTGACTGTCGTCAGAGTCGGTGGGGGCTGTAATGTCAGGTACGGGGTTACCAAGGTCATCAACAGGGGTGCCGGTGACGCTGGCTGTGCTGCTGTATTGACCCGTTACGGCCGTTCCGCTGGCTGTACATTCCGTTGAATCATCAATTTCCAACAGCAAAATGGTACAAACAACGCCTAAAGTGCTGTCTGTGACAGTCACATCTTTTAGGTCTAAATTACCCGTATTTTCTACAACATACCGCCATGACACGCTCGCCTCATCAGAAATGATCGGCCCCGTTGGGTCATCTGCATCAAAATCGTTGGTGAGGAATTCAATGTCGATATCGGGCAAGAGCGGCACAAAGCCAAAGTAATGGCTCATATCGCTGTCGGTGGCGTCAGGGACTTCACTGCCGTCTGGGTTGGTTGCAGAATTACCCGCTTCATCAACTGGCTCGCCAACCACAGACGCTTCGGCGGCATATTGCCCATCCCCTGCGGTGTCATTGACGGTACAGGTTTGGGTTTCATTCATGGCGAGATCGTTGATGATACAAACATCACCCAGCACGCTGTCTACAATCTCAACCCGTTTTAAATCAAATGGACCATCGTTGGTGACGGTATAAACCCACTCAATTGGCTCTCCAAAGTTGATCGTTGGCCCAGTGGGATCATCCGCATCAAAGCCATTGGTGCTCATTTCAACATCGATGGAGGCTACGCCCGCTTCAAAACCTAAATAATGAGTGCTATCAGAATCGGTCGCCGTTGGAATCAGTAGGCCACCCGGATATTCGGCTGGATCACCATTTTCGTCAATGGGGATACCCGTCGCGGTGGCGGTAGTGCTGTATTGACCTTCAACGGCCGTATCTGAAATTGAACAGCTGGCAGATTCATTGGGTTCTAAATCAGGAATCGTACAGATTTCACCCTGCTCACCGTCCGTTACGGTGATGCTGCCTAGATCGATTTCACCATCGTTGGTAACGGTGTAAACCCATGAGATAGGATCACCAATATTGGCACCAATGCCGGGGGCTGAGTCCGCATCGCTGCCGTTGGTGGTCAACTCGAGGTCAACGCTTGAAATAACTTCTTCATACCCGACGTAGTGACTATTGTCGCTATCGGTTGGATCATCCACCAAGCTGTTGTCAGGATGGCGGGCAGGGTCACCTTGCGCATCAACTGGCTCACCCGTGACGCTGGCCGTGGCGCTGTATTGCCCCGATACTGCCGTTCCTGAGTCGGAACAGGTCGTTGCCTCATCAATATCGAGCGTGGCAAGGGTACAAATTTGACCAAGCTGGTCATCGGTGACGACGACATTGATTAAGTCAAAATTGCCGGTGTTTGTGATGTTGTATTCCCAATTAACGGCCGTGCCAACCACCAAGCCGGGACCGGTCACTGAATCTGCATTAGAGCCATTCGTCAAAAATTCAACATCAATGCTGGCTTCAGGGCGAGCAAAGACAGTCCATGTCAATGTGGCATCTACTTCGTCAATGCCGTCATCCACTGTGACTGTCACGGCATAGGTGCCAGCACTCCCTAACGTCAATTGGCCGGTAATGAGGCCGCTGCTTGGGTTCATTGATAAATTGTTGGGTAGGTTGGTGGCTGAATACGTTAATGTTTCCCCATCTGCATCATCCGCCACAATTTGAAGCGAGATTGTTTCATTTTCAACATCAGATTGATCTCCGGGATTGGTGAGGGTTGGTAATTGGTTAACATTATTAACGGTCCAATCGAACTCAATGGTTGGAGAATGACTGCCATCGCTTACCGTGACGGTGACATCGTAATTGCCAGAGCTGTCGTGTGATAATATGCCGGAAATTTCACCTGTGCTATTGCTGATTGTTAAATTATCTGGCAGGCCCGTTGCTGAATAAGTCAGCGTTCCGTTTTCAGGATCGAGCGCATCGATTTGTAGCGATACGGTGTCATTTTCATCATTTGTTTGATTGCCTGGGTTGATAATCAGTGGGGGATCGTCCCCGATTTTTTCAACCTCGATCCAATCTAATTGGGTGCCATCTTCTCGGAGATAAAGGCGAATCACTCTTTGACCGGGCGTGAGCGACCAAGTGACCGGATCTGAACCGCCCCGCTCGCTTACATAGTCATTAACGAAAACGCTGGTTAAGGTGGTGTCCCAAAGATAACCTGAGGTTGGGACATCATCAATGGCGACGTAGAATGAGTTGTCATCCCCTTCTGGGGCCTTGATGTTACTGTTAATTTGGTAGGTGCCAGAGGCTAAGATATCAACGCAAAATTCCGCATAATGGGTAGAGGGGCCGCTTTGAAAATTGGTGGTGTTGTCTGGTACGTGGATGAATTGTTCGCCGCTGGCCGAGGCAGCGCTTCCGATTTCGAAGTTTCCTGAAAGAACGGCCGTTTCAGCCTCAATGCGCTGTGCTAAAGGGGAGCAGCTAGCGGTGTTGTTAAGGGCAAAATATTGGTTTGCTACGGCGGCTTGGCTGGGTGCCGTTAACGACAACAGGCCAATCAAGGCCGAAAGAGCGATAAGCGACCAACCCATTTTAGGGGATGAATGCCAAAATTGATTTTCCATCTTAATTCTCCGATACAAATTGATACGAACTACCAATACAACAACAGGACTTACGCACCCTGAGCCTGTCGAAGGGTTAAGAAAGTCACTTCGACAGGCTCAGTGACCGCTATTTGCGTAAGTCCTAAACAATTCAATTTGCACTCATGATTTGCAAAATGCAGGCGAGCAGGGGAATTTTTGGTGAAGAAAAAGTTGGCTCCTAATTTTCCCCAAATGTGATGCACACTGATTGTGGCTATTTTCTTGCAAATCTCGTATGCGCTACAGCATAGGACTTTTGTCTTACTGGTTCTATTACTAACAATTTCAGTACGATCCCCCTATATTTATCGACAAAGTTGGCTCTGTTGCATACAATCGTGTTAGGTAATTATCTAATCACTATCGATAGGTCATCGATAAATTTCCAAGAACTTTCAAAGCCAAAGTGATACAGTCGTATTTATGTGAACGGAAACTGATCCACCCTCGTTATTTAAAAGTCTTTGTTTCTGTTCAACCAAAAGGAGCAAATGGTGAACGAAAGTAAATTAGATGTGTACAAACGCTTATTCGGCTATTTACGGCCGTATCGGGGTCAGCTTATTGTGGGCTATGTGTCTATGATGGCCGCGGCGTTACTTAACCTATTTGTGCCTCAAATTATCAAAGATGCGATTGATAATGGGTTAGCCGCTGGCGATCCGCGCGCGCTTTTTGTAGCCGGAGGCATTATTTTAGGGATTGCTGTCTTTCGCGGAGTGGCTGGTTTTGGGCAACGATTTTACGGCGAGTGGCTCACCTTTCGCGTCGCTTACGATTTGCGCAACAACTTCTACAACGCGGTGCAGTATCTGCCCTTCTCTTTTCACGATAAAACCCACACTGGGGATATGATGAGCCGAGCTACCAGCGATATTACTGAGACCGAGCGCTTTGTCGGGATTGGTTTAATGGACTTGCTGGCTACGCTTCTACTCTTGGTTGGGGTCGTGATTGCGATGCTTTTAGAATCATGGCAGCTGGCGCTATTGGGCATGATTCCTTTTCCGCTGCTTATCTTCTCAACCATTCGGTTTGGCAATATCGTGCGCCCCATGTTTAAGCGCATTCAAGAGCAGATGGGGGTGCTGTCTACCACAATGCAGGAAAGCTTAACGGGTATTGGGGTGGTCAAAGCATTTGCCCGTGAGCCATTTGAACTCGATAAGTTTGATAAGGAAAATGATGAGTGGTTTGATCGGCGTTTTAGCTTGATTCGTACCTGGGCCAACAACTGGCCATATTTTATTTTTTTGGTGTCGGTAAGTATCTTTATCTTGCTGTGGTACGGTGGCCCACTCGCTTTAAGCGGCGATATTACGATTGGGTCGCTCTTCGCGCTTATTTCTTATGTCCTGATGCTGGCGGCACCCGTGCAGCGATTAGGATTTTTAGTGAATCTGGCGGCGACGGCAGGGGCTAGCGCGAGTCGCGTTTTTGAAATAATGGACATGCCGAATGAGATTGCTGACCGTGAGAACGCTATTAATTATGATGAGGCTCGCGGGGAAATTACTTTTAAACAGGTCGGTTTTTCTTACCAAGCTGGCGTCAAAATTTTAGAAGACATTAGCTTCACCGCTTACCCCGGTCAGAAGATTGCACTCATTGGCCCAACTGGCTCGGGTAAGTCAACGGTTACCAATTTGATTCCTCGATTCTATGAATCCACTGAGGGACAGGTGCTGCTGGATGGGCACGATGTGCGCGATTTGACGCTAAAGAGCTTGCGTAGCCATATTGGCATGGTGCTACAGGATCCGTTTTTATTTAGCCAAACGGTGGCTGAAAATATTGCATACGGCCGTTCCACGGCCACCATGGATGATATTGTTGCGGCATCTAAAGCGGCATCTGCCTACGATTTCATTCAAAATCTAACCGAAGGGTACGATACGCGGGTCGGAGAGCGAGGCGTAACGCTAAGCGGTGGGCAAAAGCAAAGAATCGCCATCGCCCGAGCTTTACTCTCAGATCCCCGTATTCTCATTCTGGATGATTCAACCAGCAGTGTAGATACTGAAACAGAGCATCTGATTCAGGAGGCGTTGGAACTGCTGATGGAGGGGCGAACCACTTTTATAATCGCCCAGCGGCTGCTGACGCTCAAACAGGCGGACATGATTCTGGTGCTAGATCACGGCCGTATCGTTGAGCGCGGCACCCATGATGAGCTCCTCGCTGAAAACGGCCTCTATCGCGAAATTTATGATTTGCAGCTAAAAGATCAAGAGGCGTTTGTAGCGCTTCAGAACAGGATGTAGAGCAAGGTGGCAAGTGGCAAAGTGTTTACTCTGCAACTTTGCCACTCTGCAACTTTTAACCAAAGGTTTTTACCATGACTCAAAATATCAACAACCGTCGTTCCTTCTTCCAAACCTTTCAAGATGAAACGCCCGAAACGCGGGCCGCGCGGGAAGAACGGATTGCAAATATTCTTAAATACGAAGATGAACTGTTGGGCAAAGCGTATGACAGCCGCTTGGTTCGCCGCCTGTTTGAATTTGTAACGCCCTACAAGCGGCGTTTATACACGGCCATTGCCTTCATGATTGTTAGTTCACTGCTTAACGTGGCTGGGCCAACAATCATTGGGTTTGCCATTGATGACGGCATTCGGGCCAACGATCCAACCGCGCTTCGATTTTGGTCCGCGCTTTTCATTTTTGCAGCATTGGGTGAATGGATTATCAACCGCATTCGTATTTCGATTATGGCGTATGTGGGCACGCGGGTGGTGGCTGATTTTCGCAGTCGGCTGTTTCGCCATTTACATACGCTGACGCTTAGCTTTTTTAATAACTACAGCGTTGGCCGCTTGATGAGTCGCTTGATCAGCGATGTTGGCGTTTTGCAAGATTTTATTACCTGGTCAATCACCGGGCTGTTCCGCTCGTTCTTCATTTTGTTGGGCATCATTATTGCGATGCTAGTTCAAAATTGGCGTTTGGCGCTGGTCGCTTATTTGGTTATCCCGCTTATGATTTGGCTCACAGACTATTGGCGGCAGCGGGTTCGATTAGCTTATCGAGCCACCCGCCAGCGATTATCGCTTATCAATGGGTATCTCAATGAGTCAATTACGGGCATTCGAGTGACGAAAAGCTTTACGCGTGAGGATGAAAACGGCCGTTATTTTAACGACCTCAACCGCTCCTACTACGATGCCAACATTGATGCCACCCGTCTTGCCGCGCTCTTCTTTCCTGGCGTTGACTTTATGGGGTCTTTGGCTACGGCGCTGGTGGTGGGCGTGGGCGGCTGGCTCGTTATTGGGGATTCATTGACCGCAGGCACGCTGGTGGCGTTTGTCCTCTACGTTGAGCGATTCTTCAACCCGATTCGAGAGCTGGCTCAGCGATATAACACTTTCCAAGCGACGATGGCGGCCAGCGAGCGCATCTTTAATTTACTTGATCGACAGCCAGATATCATCGATTCTGAAGATGCGTATGATTTGCCAGCGATTGAAGGCCACGTCGCTTTTGATAACGTCAGCTTTGGCTACGGCAATGGGACGAAAGTGCTTTCTAATATCAATCTTGACGTTGCTTCAGGGCAACGCTTTGCCTTTGTGGGGGAAACGGGTGCTGGAAAAAGCACCATTATTCGTCTCCTGTCGCGCTTTTTTGATGTGGAAGAAGGTGAGGGAGAAATTACGATTGACGGGCACGATATCCGACAGGTGACCCAGTCGAGTTTGCGTGAACAGTTGGGTATTGTGCTACAGGATACGTTCCTGTTTACGGGTACGATTACGGAGAATATTCGTTACGGCCGTTTAGATGCCACCGACGACGAAATTATGGAAGCCACAAAGGCAGTTGGGGCGCATGAGTTTATCAGCCGCTTGCCGGGTGGTTATGAGATGGAGGTGGGCGAGAATGGGGTTAATTTGAGCGTTGGGCAACGACAGCTCATCTCATTTGCCCGTGCCCTCTTGGCTGACCCCCGCCTGCTTATCCTCGATGAGGCCACCAGCAGTGTGGACACGGCCACTGAAAAACAGATTGAGCACGCGCTGGAGACGCTGATGCGAGGTCGCACGAGCTTTGTGATTGCCCACCGTCTCAGCACCATTGTGGGCTCGGATCAGATTGTGGTGCTGGATAACGGCCGTATTGTTGAACGCGGCACCCATGAGCAGCTTTTGGCCAAACGAGGCCGTTACTATCACCTCTACACGATGCAGTG
>JBCCFD010000197.1:0-13508 GCA_039029915.1 Chloroflexota bacterium | reverse complement strand
GCCCTGAAGATGTGACCACTCAATGGCAGCAGATAGATACCCAATAATATTTTCGGCCCAAATGTAAAGCTTTTTGTGTTCCCAGCCGGGAATCGGTGCCGAGATTCCCCAATCCAAGTCGCGGGTAAACGGCCGTTGTTTTAGTCCTTGCTCAATGAGTCCCCGTGTAAAATTCAACGGGTTCGTACGCCAATGATGCGCATGGCTATCAAGATACGTTAAAAGCTGTTCACTAAACGCCCCTAAATCGAAAAAGAGCTGTTCACTTTCCCGTACAGTTGGGGTCGAGCCATCCCGTGTGCTGCGAGGCTTGATCAGCTCAGTGGGATCCAATAAATGACCGCACTCATCACACTGATCCCCTCGTGCTTTGCCAAAACCACAGTGCGGACAGGTGCCTTCTACGTACCGATCAGGTAAAAACCGCTGTTCACTTTCTGAATAAAATAGGTTTTGGGTTTTGGGCGCGATGAACCCCTTCTCATACAGTTTGCAGAATAGATCCTGCGCCACGCGGTGATGATTTTCAGTATCCGTATGGGTGAAAAGGTCATAACTGATGCCTAAATCTAATTGACTAGATAAAAACTGCTGGTGGATCCCTTCAAAGTAAGTTTTTGGTGAAACGCCCGCTTTGTCTGCTGCGATCGTAATCGGTGTGCCGTGGGCATCTGAGCCCGTCACGGCTAAAACATGATTGCCCTGTAAACGATGGTATCGAGCAAAAATATCGGCCGGTAGAAGCGCCCCGACGACCCGACCTAGATGTAAACGGCCGTTGGCATACGGCCATGCAATACCAATAAAAATATAATCAGACATGGTTGATCTCCAGGATGCGTTGAGAGAGTGTCTGGTGAACAGTAAAAACGTAATTCGTGTTCAATCGTATGAACCGTATCGAACCCGTCACATTCCACTTGCAACTTGCAACCCTACAACGTGTAATAAATAACTTGTAACGATAAATTTTTAGGAATAATTACTGACGATCAAAAAACCGCCAGCGCGAGGCTGACGGTGAAGAGTGCTGTCGGGGAGTTGAGCAACAAAAATTATGCCAAACTGACCCATGCTGGTGAGCCTCGCTTCACCAAGCACGACAGCTTAGGCATAGCCATAGCATTTTTCAAGTAATCCTGTAGAATATTGCTCATAATCACCAAAATAACCGATCAATTTACCAAAGTCAAGCAATAAACGTACCCCCAAGCTATCTATTTTGGGATTATTCAACTAGGATGTGACCATCTATCATAGTTGGTGTCAAATTTGCAGGAAAACAAGTTTAATGACCTGTAATCACGAAAAATTTCCAAAAATTTATTTTAAAATTTTTTTGTTAAGTAAAAGCGGCATGTGAACCCGTTTCAATTAGTGCAATCACGTTTTTACACGCATAAAGGAGACAAAATTGGCCAACAAATCAAGTTTCAGCAATACAGAATGGGGAATGATTAAAGATTCACCTTTTTGGGTACAAACCGCTATTACAGCTGCAGAAGGTCGCATGGGGCTCGTTGAAAAACGACGTGAAGCAAAAGCTTTAGCAGACTTTTTAGCAGGCTACAAATCAAGCAATGCGCTAGTTAATGCCGTATTAGCTGAAGCCAAAGATGGTAAGCACGATGTAGACGCGAAGTCATCACTCGAAAAAGTGGGCGCGACTTTGGAAGATATTGCAGACGCCGTTGAAGCAAAGACCGATAGCCGTGAATTTGATGGGTTCAACGATTTCTTAATGGAAGTTGGCACCGCCATTGCTGAAGCAATGGGCGAAAACATGCTCAAAAAGAAAGATAAGATCAGTGACGAAGAGGAAGAAGCACTGCACCTAATTGCAACCGCCCTGCGTGCTACAAATGCAGACCGCGCCAAGCGTGCTGCTGACGCTGCTGCTGCCCAACGCGCTAAAATTGCTGAACAAAAGAAAGCTGCTGACGCCGCCAGAAAAGCTGCTGCTGAAAAGAAAGCTGCTGCTGATAAGGCCGCTGCCGACAAAGCTGCAAAAGAAGAAGCAGAACGCAAATTGGCTGAAATGGAAGCTAATTTGAAGAAAATGGAAGAAGAACGTAAAAAGCGTGAAGAGCTTGCTAAAAAGCAAGAGGCTTTACGTGAAGCCCGCCGTAAGCGCATGGTCGAAGCACGTAAAAAAGCTGAAGCCGCCAAAGTTGCTGCTGAAGAAAAAGCCGCCGCAGAAGCCGCAAAATACGTTGTTCAACCTGGGGATACCTTAGGCCACATCGCGCTTGAGAAATTGGGTAGCGCTGCTGCTTGGAAGAAAATCTATGAAGCAAACAAAGATGTGATCAAAAATCCAAGTCTCATCTATCCTGGTCAAGAATTGACCATCCCAACTGAGTAAAATAATTGATTAAGGAAATGAGATTCCTTCTCATCTCCTAAACCTGTAACTGAAAAGGCTATCTGTAAAAGCGGATGGCCTTTTTTTGTTTCATCAAAGCTTTGCTGAAACGGCCGTATAACTCCGTTGCGTAGAAAATCACCAATACTTCCAAAGAAGAAACTAATTAACCTGATGTGCAGGTTTTCATGTATTTCCCATAGGGAGGGACATAGCATGCTATGTCCTTACGACAATCATCACACCTAATAACCGAAACTTACATACGGGGTCAATTATAATAATGTTTCAAATAGCTCATGCAGGTTGTTTGATGACTCTTTGAGCACATTCATATAATGTTGGCGTTTATCTGGGAGACCATGTTCCAATAAATGCAAATGAAGCTTAATTGCAGTTAGGGGAGTCCTCATACCGTGTGATAATTCGTTGAGAATTGTTACTTGTACTACTTCTGATTGTTCAATGCGTTTGCTAGATTCTAATAATTGCTGTTTCTGTTCACTTACTTTTTCTTCTAAATCAGAAACCTTTTTCAATAGACTCGTATATTGACTTTCAATTTGTATGGCCCCAGCAACATGATTAGCAATGGATTGCAAAAAATTAATATCAATTTTTGTTAAAAATCGTGGTGTGCGATGAAGGGCATAAAGAACCCCCAAACAATTGTCATCTGCAATCAACGGAACCCCAATATAGGATTTGTAACCGAACCGTTTTAGCATATTGTTGGCTCCAAACGGATCGTTTTGAATGTCAGATACTTGGAAGGGTAATTTGTGTTTTGCAATCCAATGGGTTGCCCCCTTAACCCTTCGAACTCGTCTTGCTGCGGTTAGGCTTTTTTGTTCTTTGACGGTTGTTTGGCTAAGATGAAAAGTTTCTGATTTTGAATCCCATAGGATAATGCTTGCATCGCTGGTAGGTAAAAGCTTAACTGTGGCATTTACAACCATTTGAAGAATTTCCATTAACTCCTTTGATTTTTTAATGTCAATCTTCCATTTAGCAAATAAAAGTTGCCTATGATACTGTTGATGGAGTTGTTCAAATCGTGCGTTTTTTTCAATGTTTAACACCTCGACAAGCTGTTTGTTTGTCTCTAAAAGCCACTCTGAGTACAAAATGGCCGCTATCTGGGGTGAAAACTCTTGGCCAATATTAAGATGCTCTGGCTCGAATGCATTGGGCCGGTTGTTTTTGATGACTAAAAACCCAAAGGGTAAATTACCAATTTGGACAGGAATTATGATGCAACTTCCTGTGTAGGCTGATTTTTCGGAGGGACATGAAAGATTGTGATATTGGATATTGCTAATTAACAATGCCCCTTTCCGAAGACTCTCTTCAAGTATTGGAAAGTTGGATAGGGTGTTTTCTTTTGAACTTATCCAAAGCTTGGTTTCGTTTGAATGCTTAGATTTATGATGTGCTTTTGGAGTCAACTTAAAGTCTGAGCCTAATGAAATTAATTGAGCGGAATCAAACGGAATAAGATTTTCAAGCAAAATTAAAAGGGTTCTAAAAATTAAATCTTTATTTTGTGAAGACTCATAATCTTCGGAAATATGACGAACTGCGGTAAGATGCGTTTTTCTATGTGAGATTGAAAACTGGTTTTGTTCAAGCATTCGACTACCTCCAAATCGGTAGGCTTTCAAAACAGAGGAGCGTTAGGTAAGCAGGAAAATATTGAAATAAATAGCACTGAATTGATTCCGTTTATCCGATTTTTTATGAATGATAACTGATGTTACGCGAAAAAAACCTCTGAGGTTTGCACCAGTGATACTGCGTAACTCCAGTGATAAGACTAAATACGCTGTCGTCTTGTTTATACAGATTAATGTTACTAAACTTTTCGATAAGCTCGAGGAACTCAGGTTACATTTGCATTTATCGTTTCTGTGAAACGGAATGCCTGCACAAAGTTCACCAAATAATAGGTAAATAAGGCTCAGTCAAAGAAACTTGCTAGTTTTGGGCAGATGATAATGGTGAAACTGAAAAGTTATCAAACTCGACGTTGACGCCGCCAAGACCTAGTGTGCGAACCATGAGGCCAATATCTCCGTTGGCGAATGAAGCATCTGAGACTCGTCCAACTTCCGTGTCATTGACAAAAAAGATTAGATTTTGCCCCTCAGCTTGGACGCGTAATATATTGGTTTGATCGATGCCCTGATTGATCGCTTCTGAAGGGAACCACCAATCGTCAATGATTGGCTCTGCTTCCTCAATGCCCCCTTGACGATAACGGCCGATCCACACAAAGCCATCCCCACTAATTTGAAAGCTGTAAAAATCATCACTTTCATCGTTAACACGGAAAATCATGCCGTATCCATTGTCTACTGGCCCGCTCCGTTGAGTGGCTTCAACCTCATAGATGCCATCGCTAAATTCCCGCCCGGCTGTTGTCCAAAAGGTAAGCTGGTCTGCTAAAACGGTGAAATCATAAACCCCATTATCGACAAACCCAGTCACGTTGCTGTCTGAGGCAACTCGCCAAGTGCCGGGGGTATCAAAAGTTTCTAAATATGCATCATTTTGATTACAGCTTGCCAACACAAGAATTAGGATTACTAGGCCAAACGATTTTCTCAAACGCATACATCTTCTCCGACTCAATACACTGGAATAAAAAAAGGGCAGGTTACCCTACCCTAATTTTACAAGTTGTGAGTTATATGTTGCAAGTTGCAGGTTTTTAACTCAATGAAATTGATAATTAGTCGCCTGGTTTGTTTTCCTAGCAACCTGCCCTTTATTACATGGCATCAACAACGATCTGCGCAATATCTTTGATTTTCATGGCGTTGTTGGCCTTGCCATTCGCATCTGTCATCATTGTGGCGCAGAATGGGCAGCCGACGGCCAAGGTTTCAGCACCTGTGGCGTGAGCCTCTTCAAATCGGTTAACATTAACCTCTTCGCTGCCGTGCTCTTCTTCTTTCCAATATTGGGAACCACCAGCACCACAGCAGAAGGAATCTTTCCCATTGCGGTCCATTTCTAAAAGGGTAACCCCCGCTCGGGCAAGCGCATCACGTGGTTCTTCCACAATGCCATTGTGGCGACCAAGATAGCAGGGATCATGGTAGGTGACAGTTTCAAGAACGTTGTTTTTCAAAGTAAGCTTGCCTTGCCCAACCAGGTCGGAAATCATTTGCGTATGGTGATATACGGTGTAGTGACCGCCAAGCTCCCCATATTCCCCACCGATGGTGGAGAGGCAGTGGGGGCAACTGGTCACAATTTTCTTTTTGTCTGCACCGACTTCATTGAGAACTTCGATATTTTGACTGGCTAACTCGAAGTAAAGATATTCGTTACCTGCGCGGCGAGCAGGATCACCCGTGCAGGTTTCCGCATCACCTAAGACGGCAAAGCTGACGCCAGCATTTTGTAAGATAGTTGCCACAGCCCGGACTGTTTCTTGAGCATCTGGGTTAAAGGCGCCGGCGCAGCCAACCCAGAGCAAGTAGTCAAAGTCTGGATTTTCTTCGACAGTTTTGACTTCGAAGGGAAGGGGGGCTGCCCATTCCATTCTATCTTCGGTGGATTGCCATGGATTGCCCTGACGCTCCATGCCCACAAATGCCCCTTTCAGTTCTTCGGGGAATTCACTGTTCATTAAAACAAGGTCACGGCGCATTTCAAGAATATCAATCATGGGTGCGTTACCCACTGGGCAGATATCAACACAGTGCCCGCAGGCCGTACAGGCCCAAACGGCACTTTCTGAAATGGCGTAATCGAGCATTGGAACGGCCGTTTCTTCGCCTATCGCTAGGACATCCATATGCTCTTTCATATAGTAACGTTTGTTAATTTCCAGCGCAGCTGGGGAGAGTTCCTTACCCGTATTATAAGCTGGACACACTTCTTGGCAGCGATTACACATAATGCAGGCAAAAGCGTCCATCACATTTGTTTTGGGAAGGTCAAAAATAGTGCTAACCCCAAATTGCTCAATCGATTCATCCTCAAAGTCTAGCGTTTTTAGCTGACCAAGATACGTTTTTTCAGGTGCCAACATGAAATTCGCTGGCCCCATAAAGAGATGAGCATGTTTTGTGTAGGGGAAGTAAGGTAAGAAAAGCACAATCAACCCGACAGATATCCACCAGCTGATGTGCCAGCCAAAACTGCCAATTTGAACAACATCCCACCCCGCTGGAATGAGCGCTGCGATGCCTATAGCGATCACGTTGGCAACCGGTTGCCACAGGTCTGGATGTTGATGTTCTACAATAAGAAATGATTGGCTGAGCATTCGGAAACCAATATGAAGCAAAATGAAAATACCAACGACAAGCGAATCACGCCGAACCCCACCGGCTCGTGCTTTAGGGTGCAATTTGACGTTTTCGTTGGTTATTAACGCTTGGTCTGAAAAGGCAAAGCGACGAATTAAGAAGTAGGCGACGCCAAGGAGAACGATCGTGCCAAAAAAGTCAGCAGCTAAGCGAAAAAGCTGACCAAATATGGTGTCATGAAACAGTTCAATAATACCTGGCGCGAAGCCTTCAAGAACATCGTATAAATTAACCTGTAGGAAAAAGAGAAAGCCATACGCCACAGCGAGGTGGATGATTGATGATAGCTTGCGATGACGAATAATTCGTCCCTGGGTTAATAAAGCGGAGAGCCCTTTGATGACTCGAGTTGGTAGCTCTTTGAAGTTTAACTCGCCTTGGCCTCGCCAAATTAGCTTACCCATATTCCCAAAGGTATTAATTGTGGCGGTAACACAGATGGCGGCCATCAAAATGAAAAGGATACGTTCGGTGCCTGATAACATAAATTCTACTCACTCCATTTCATTTATATTGCTGATATATCAGCAATATATTTAGGATTTTAACATCCCTTCCTTCTCGATGCATATTTTACCCGATTTTTGACGCAGTGCATTATAGTCATTTGGGTTGATTATGAGCCAATGCCCCTGAGATGAATCTTACGATATGTGGGTAACGTAGGGGGAAGGTAGGGCACGGTTGACCAATCAGGCTATAATTGCCCGCTATGCGATTTTTGAATCAACGCTGGGTAACGGTCGTTTACGTCCTCAGTATTTGTGGTCTTATTTTCTCGCTTTGGCCAAACGCCACATCGCTCTATGATCTAACAGGGGAAGAAGCGTTTCTACCCCAAGTTAGAGGACTAATGCACTGGGTCAATACGGCCGTTCGGCCACAGCCTCGCCTCGCTCCCAATGCAGAGATTTCATATCAGACTGACACGATATTCGGCGTCAATACCTTTTTGGAACAGGAAGCAGAACCCATCAAGCGGCAACAAAGCCTTGAGCTGATTCATGACGCTGGGTTCCAATTTATTCGCCAAGAGTTCGTGTGGGAAGATATTGAAATCCACGGAAAGGGGGACTTTGTCGATCGCCGAAACGATCCAAATGGGGTAGATGCATGGGCAAAATATGACCAAATTACTCAGTTAGCCTCAGATAACGAGATCGAGATTATTGCCCGATTGAGCAATCCACCAAACTGGACGCGCGCTTTGCCCGTGGAGCAAACAGGCTCCAAAGCTCCACCGGATAATTATGATGATTTTGGGGATTTTGCAGCCATTGTGGCTGAACGATATAAGGGGCAGATTACATATTTTCAAATTTGGAATGAGCCGAACGGCAATGAAGAATGGGGCAACCATCAGCCCGTTAATCCGGTTGAGTTTACGGCGTTGCTTTGTAATGCCTACGGCCGTATTAAAGCCGTCAACCCTGATGCCATCGTGCTTGCAGGCGCCCTTACCCCAACTGTTGATATTACGGATGCCAACCTCAACGACCTCATTTTTTTACAAAAAATGTATGCTGCAGGAGCCGGTGACTGTTTTGACATCATGTCAGCGCAGGGCTATGGGCTTTGGTCTGGCGCGACCGATCAGCGTTTGCGCCCAACCGTGATTAACTACCCCCATCATCTACTGATTCGAGATGTGATGGTGCGCCAAGGTGATGCCCATAAACCGATTTGGATTAGCGAAATGGCTTGGAATGTTGTCCCCGATGGCATTGTGCCTACGTTTGGGCGCGTGACGGAAGAGCAGCAGGGACGGTACGGTGTTGAAGCATATCAGCGTGCTCAAGAAGAGTGGCCTTGGATGGGGGTGATGAGCTATTGGTTTTTCAAGCGGGCAGCTGATTTTGAGAAAGACCAATCGTGGTATTACTTTCGACTAATGGAACCAGATTTTACGCCGCTTCCCGCCTATTCTGCCTTGGCCAGTTACATGACCCGTAATGATTTTCCCTCGCAAAGCGGAAACTTTGGGGCAATTTGGATGCGTGTACGGCCGTATCTCTTTTGGTTCAGTGCTGGGGTCTTTCTGTTTATAACCCTGTTGTGGACCCATCCCAAGGAGTATTAACAATTGGCAATTGACAATTCAAAATTGACAATTCGGCAAAATGGTCTTTTCTTGGTTTTAATAACGGCCGTTCTCCTCCTCGGCACTTTTCTCCGCTTTTACCTGCTTGATAACCAATCTTTTTGGAATGATGAGGGCAATAGCGCCAGATTGAGCGAGCGCACCATTCGGCTCATCATTGAAGGCACCGCTAGTGACATTCATCCCCCGCTGTATTATTTGCTCCTACGCGGCTGGCGTGAGCTGGTAGGAGAAACGGAGTTTGCCCTGCGCGCCTTATCCACATTTGCGGGCGTTTTGACAATGGTGACTACAGTTGCCTTAGCAAAACGGATGGCCTTAAGTAAAACGGCCGTTTTGCTTGTTGGCCTTTTTGTTGCTGTGCATCCCGCGCTTATTTACTATAGTCAAGAAACACGAATGTACAGTTTGCTGGGGCTTCTAGGGGTGCTGTCAACATTGATGCTGTGGGTGTGGCTGAAACGGCCATCTTGGTCAGCCGGACTCACCTATGCCCTGCTCGGTGCGGCGGGATTATACACGCACTATTTTTTTCCTGTTGTCTTAGGTATTCAGGGCATCTTTGTCCTTTTGACCGTGGTCTTAGGATTGGGTAGGAAGACTCTGCCCCAAAATAGACGATCCACCAATCCCGTTCGGATATTACTTGACTTTGGCGTCCTTGTCGGTGGGATGATCCTGCTGTATGCGCCGTGGATTCCCATTTTTATCATTCAGTTTGGGGATGAGCCCATTTTAAGACCGCCATTTTTGCCTTTTGTGCGCGAGGTGGCCCAATGGTTACTGGTTGGTGAGACGTTCACCATGCAGGTTCAGTCTCTTTTTTTTCTGGGCCTGGTTGGACTTTTAGGCTTAGCAATCTTTCAGAGACAGTGGCGTATTTCGATTTTAGGCGGAACGGCCGTAATCTTTCCTATCCTATTCAACTATGTACTGGGCACGACAGATACCGCCTTTTTAAAGTTTTATATCGTGACCGTGCCATTCTTAGCGCTATTCGTCGGTTTAAGCAGTCAAATGCCTAGATTTGGCTGGCTATTCGCCGGTTTGATACTTCTTTGGCTTCTACCCAATCAATGGCAATCTCTTCAAAATATGTACTTCTCACCTGCGTATGCTCGGGCTGATTATCGGGGGATGGCCCAGCGGATAATAGATGAAGCTCATCCCAACGCTGGCATCATTTTAAATGCGCCTAACCAGTGGGAAGCGTTTACTTATTATTTTCCTGATGGTGAAAATGTTTACCCGCTTCCCAAAGGACGGACACATCCTACAGAGGGGGAGATTGACGGTGAATTGGCACCAATCGCGGCACAGCATGAACGCCTGTATGCTATTTTTTGGGGGGAAGCTCAGCGTGATCCGGAACGACTTGTTGAGCGATGGCTTGATGTCAATGCCTTTAAAGCGACTGACGAGTGGGTGGGAGATGTGCGTTTTGTGACCTACGCGATTCCTGCAGAACCGGCTGCTGAAATGAAAACGGCCGTTAATCTGTCCTTTAGTAACCAAATATTGCTTGAAGGATATACCCTCAACCAAACTCAGTTTTTATCGGGTGAAATTGTGCAGGTTACCTTGTTTTGGCAGGCCATTGAACCCATTGATAAGCGTTATAAGATTTTTCTTCACATTTTAAATAGTAATGGTGAGATTGTGGCTCAGAGAGACAGTGAACCCGGTGGAGGGCTAGCCCTCACACCGGGTTGGATTCCCGAAGAAACTGTACGGGATAATCATGGAGTCCTGTTGCCGACTGGAATCGCATCAGGCCCGTATCAAATCCGCCTCGGGGTATATGATTTTGCTAACCCCACAGAACGGCTCATGATTCAACTAGGATCAAGTGAGCAAGACGTTTTTATCTTGCCAGACATTGTTGTGGGTCAATAGCTCTGACCCTTTTATAGCTATATTTACCGTTTCATAAAGCAATGTGATATCAACCGGCTTGTGCAAGAAGTAGGGGACGGCGAAGGGGGCAAATTTTGCAGAAACGGCCGTTTGTGACTCTGAAGAATAAACAATTACATTCACTGTTGGATTAAGTAATAAAAGCTCACGATAAACTTTTGGCCCATCCATATCAGGCATATTGACATCTAAAATAACGAGGTCAAAATAAATTTCCTCAAAAAGCGATAAACCATCTTTACTATTTTCAGCTTGCCACACGCGATGGCCAAAACTTTCTAGAATATCTGACGTGATGCTTCTCATTGCTGAGGAATCATCAATAATTAAAATAGAAAAACTGCCACAGGGTTCACCCGATTTCATTTTTTCACATCCAATAAATTGATCCACAAATACTATATTAAATCCTGAACGCAAAGTGTGAATCAGTTAAAGCTCTTCTGCTGTGTAGGTCAAAGGGAACTGCATTCTCGTAAGAATTTGTAGAACAAATTCTAAGGGGTTTGTAGGAAAGCCGTAATAGGCCTAAAGTACTAGTTTGTGTGAAAATGCTGATAATGTGGCAGAGCCACCTGTATGCCAGAAAAGAATGGATTGTCCACGAGTAAATGCACCCCATCGAATGAGGTCAATAATGCCAGCGACAGCCTTCGAGGTATAAACAGGATCTAAAAGAATGCCTTCTTTTTGGGCCATGAGCTGTATTGCTTCTCTTTCAGGCTCCCCAACCTGTGCATACCCATCTCCAATATAATCATCGTTGATAACCACTTGTTCTAAAAGAGACATGGAATCTAGCCCTAAGTGGGTGGCCGTGGCCGTGGCTAAAGCCGCGACTTGGGTCTTTAATTGGTCGGCCGGTCCATCAACGCTAATACCAAGCACCTCGCCGTTAAAACCATAAATGTGGCTACCAAGAACAATGCCTGCTTGGGTTCCGCCGCTGCTGCTGGCTAAAACGATAAAATCAAAATTTAGATACACATCACGGATTTGATGATGGAATTCTTCCATTGCGGCAACGTAGCTCGCTGAGCCAATGACATTAGACCCGCCAACCGGAATCGGATACGGTTTTCGGCCCATTTTTTGCAGCTCTGCAACGACTTCTTCCATCATTTCAGCTCGGGTACGGCCGTTTGTCCAATAAACATGCGCCCCCAACAGCTCATCTAACAGTAAATTGCCCAGTCGCTGCTTAGGCTTTTCACCCTTGATAATAAGCGAACAGCCTAAGCCTAATTTTGCTGCCGCTGCCGCTGTTTGGCGACAATGATTACTTTGTGGTCCGCCAACCGTAACAATATGATCGCATTCGTGATGAATGGCATCCGCAATCAGGAATTCCAACTTGCGTGTCTTGTTGCCACCGGTTGCCAAACCGGTTAAATCGTCCCTTTTAATAAAAAGTTCTGGACCATTTAAAAAACGTGAGAGTCGGTCAAGCTTTTCAATTGGTGTTGGAAAGTGGCCTAAAGACACACTGCGTGGAAAATTTAAATTCATATCGTTCCTTTTCAGAGCAGAATTATAACTCGGAACGACAGAGGATGCAGGTTGGAATGACTGAGGGTAGCTTACCTGACAGGTTTTTAAATTTCCCCTGCTATCAGTCATAGAAACCTGTCAGGTAAAGTCAAGCTAGTTTGTTAAAATTTCCTTAATCGGATAGCTAGAAAGCAGTTCATATCCGGTATCGGTAATTAATACTTGTTCCTCAAGTTTTACCCCCGGGCCACCTGACCGCTTCCCTAAGTAACTCTCGACACAAATCACGTTGCCCGGCTCAAGCACGCCCTCGTACCCTATTTCATCCCACGCATCTGGAAAGTAAATACATGGATATTCGTCGCACAAACCCACGCCATGATAAATGCAGGAATAGTGTCGATACTCATTGGGGTCGTAAACGAGCGAATCGAACGTCATCTCTCTAAAAGTGAGCCCTGGTTTGAGCATGGCCATGTTGTTTTGAATTTGTGCGTAGGCCATGTCATAGATTCCTTGCTGTTCCTGAGTTGGCTGGCCACCGCCACAGAGCCATGTGCGAGAAATATCAACGCAAATTCCATATGACCCAATCAGATCGGTGTCGAACGCCACAAAATCTCCCGCTTCGATAATTCGACTGCTGCACTCTTGGAACCAAGGATTACAGCGAGGGCCTGAAGCCATAAGTCGGGTCTCAATCCACTCACCGCCTCGGGCAATATTTTCGGCGTGTAAATAGCTCCAGAGCCGCTGTTCCGACATGCCGGGCTGCATATTTTGGCGCATCACCTCCATTGACTGTTCGCAGGCGTGAATGGCACAGCGCATCATTTTTATTTCTTCATCACATTTTACTGCGCGAGCTAATTCCATCAGCTCTTCGCCATTGTGGATGGAGATTCCGTGAGACTGGAGTGCTTCTAAGCCTTCGTGATTGCACCTATCAATGGCTAGGCGCATATTGCCCCCGCCGTATTGCTTTACCAAATCGGCGATTTGTGCCCCCCATTTTTGGGCTTGCTCCTCATACCGATCACCAGCAACAAAGTAAAACCACGAGGTGGCTGTCCGAACTTCATCGATCACTTCACTGTGGCTATTGAGAAACTTTGTGTCATGATAATCAAACATGATGACGGGCCCTTCGGTTGGGACAAAAACGTAGCGGGCCGCGTTGTGAGTCACCCATAGCTGCATGTTGGTACTGTCGGTTGCATAACGAACATGCAGTGGATCGAAGAGAACAATGCCCGCGTAATCAAACTTTCGTAGAAATTCACGGACGCGACCAAGTCGATAGCGTCGG
>JBCCFD010000196.1:0-13525 GCA_039029915.1 Chloroflexota bacterium | reverse complement strand
GGATCGATCAGCATCACCGGCAAGTTCCGGTCACGCATGACCTTTTCGATGGGCTTGAACAACTTGATCCCGGTGAATCCGGGGTTTGAGGAATTATTCGTACCGAACAGAAAAGTCATATGTATCCTGGGTTAAACGATTTATCCTGTTTCATGACAAAAAACACCCAAACGAAATGGGAAAAGCTGAGGTTGAGGTTTTTTTGAAGGATTTGGCCATTAATCGAAATGTTTCCGCCTCAACTCAAAATCAAGCCTTGAGTGCAATACTGTTTTTGTACAATGATGTCTTAAATAAGCCGATTGGTTATCTCGATGTACTTTGGGCTAAAAAACCAAAAAAGCTGCCTGTCGTCATGACAAGAAGTGAGGTTAAATCTGTTCTATCAAATTTAGATGGGCAATATCTTCTTATTAGTCAATTGCTTTATGGCAGTGGTTTACGTTTACTCGAATGCTTACAAATGCGGGTAAAAGATGTTGACTTTGGTCAAGGCTTACTCATTGTAAGGGATGGCAAAGGACAAAAAGATCGCTCGACCACTCTGCCGAAAGTTTTAATAGATAAGTTGAAATCGCATCTTGAACAGGTCAAACAAACCCACCACAATGATTTACAATCAGGTCATGGTCGTGCGCCATTACCCAAAGCATTATCAAGAAAATATTCAAATGCAGAGCAGGAATGGGCTTGGCAATTTGTATTTCCATCCACAAGATTGTCTCAAAATCCAAGGTCAAATTCAACAACTTTATATCGATATCATTTACATGAAAGTGCTGTACAAAGAGCCATAAAACGGGCGGTTAAGGATGCGTCAATCCCAAAGAAAATAAGTCCACACACCTTCAGGCATAGCTTTGCAACCCATTTGCTCGAAAGCGGTACGGATATTCGAACTATCCAAGAATTATTAGGTCACAAAAGTTTACAAACAACGATGATTTACACACACGTCGTGAATCAAGGGGCTATGGGGGTTAGAAGCCCTTTGGATAGTTTGTAATTAATTTAGCGCAATTGTAAAAATTCTGTGGAGACCCAGCCCGTTTCACCGTCTACGAAAATTTGTTGCCACATAAAGCCATCCTCATCAGCGGTGCCGTCGAGGATGATGACGATGGTGCCTTCGTCGATGACGGCGATGATGTTATCAGCAACGGCCGGTTCTGAGCGGAGGCGGAGGCCAAAGGGATAGGTGACAACGGCCGTTTCTGGAGTGGCCGTTGGGGTCGCCGTAGCGGTGGGCGTATTTGTGGCTGTGGCCGTGGCGGTCGGCGTGTTTGTTGGCGTGCTCGTTGGGATAAAAGTGGGCGTGGCGGTCGGGTTTGGGGTATCGGTGGGAACGGCCGTAAACGTCGGCGGGGGCGTTGAGGTTGGCGTCGGACCGGGCGTAAACGTCAAGGTGGGTACGGGCGCAAACGTTGCCGTTGGCGGAATCAGTGGATCAAGATTCGTCACCTCAATAATCGTCAGGCTCAGCTCTAACCGATCAAACCAATCGTTCTGCTCAAGCGTGGCCCCAATGCCTTCCTGCAGGTCCACCACCTGAAAATACCTAAACTGATTTTCTGAACGGGCAATCACATCTAGCTTCAGCACTGTATTCGTTTGCCCATCAATCTCCTCTTCAACAAAATCAATCGTTACTGGCTCTGCTAGCTCAGCATCTTCATCAATTAACACCAGCTGCTCTTGAACAACCTCTGAAATTCTGCTGGCCTGACTGTTCTCAATGGCTAAAAAGTAGGTAAAGCCCGCCAGCATAAGGGCCACCACCCCCACCAGCGCAAACGCCAAGCGCACGCTGCGCATCTGTAGCGTCTGGCGATCCTTCTGTGAAGCGGTGGGCCGAAAGCCCAAAATTAAAAACATCAGGGCGGTAGCGGCGCTAATGGAGATAAAGTTGGTCATGAACAGCAGCAAAGCCCCAAAAGCTGCCCCAAAATTACCGCCAACGAGGGCAATACCCACGGTAGCTAACGGCGGCACCAACGCCGCCGCAATGGCCACCCCCGGCAAAGCTCCCGCCGCATCTGACCGACAAATGGCGAACGCACCGGCCAAGCCGGAAAAGAGCGCAATGCCCAAATCAATTAGTGACGGTTGGGTGCGCGCCATCAGTTCGGGCGTTAAGGGTTGGTTGAGGTGCAGCAATCCCGCCAGCATCCCCACCCCGATCGCCAGCAAAACACCTCGAAAGACGGTTGTCGTGGAGAGACGCAAAAAGCGAATATCGCCTAAAACGGCCGCTAAGCCAGTCCCAACGATGGGTGACATGAGCGGAGCCACCAGCATCGCCCCAATCACGACAGCCGGGCTGTTGATAATTAAACCCAGCGCGGCAATCATGGATGACAAGCCGATGAGCATGAAGAAATCGATATTGGCGCGGGCGCTGTGCCGGATGCGCACAAAGGCATCTTCTCGCTCGGCAACGGTCATGCGGGGTAATAGCTGCTGGGTGCGCCACGCGAGCTCGCGGCCCAGGCTGCCTATACGGCCGCGCGGTTGCCGAACAATCACAACGGGTACGCGGCTTTCTCGCACGACCGCACCGGGAACGTCGCCAAACAGCATTTTATCAACGGAGCTTTCTAAGCTGGCCCCCAAAATGACCATGTCGTAATCTTTGGAGGCTTCAGTGACAATACCGTGACTCACGGAAACGGCCGTTATCAGCTTTTGCTTGATCTTGTCCCCTCCATCAACAAAGTTAACCAGCTGCTCTAAGCGACGCTGGCCCAAGGCTTGCTCCTGCCGCCGATATTCAGGTGTGACGTACATGACGTGGAGTTCAATCTCTTCAGACAGCGGGGCGAGGAAGTTAAGGGCATGGGCCGTATGGGGACCGGCTGATGTAGGAATGAGAATCCGCTTGAGGGGCTGCAACCCCGTCGAGGCAGCTTCCCCTTGCACCTCAGCCCGATCACCACGAACCGCAGCCACAGCACACGATATTCGATTAATATTATGCCAAACGGGGCCATCCATGTGGACGAGGAGCAGATCAATTTCGGCCGTGGCAACCAGCCCCTTAAGCACGGACTCCAAGTCAACGGAGACAATGATCAGCGTATAAATATCGATATCTTCCGGACAACGCTCTTTGGCAATCCGAATACTTTCTTGGGCTTCTTCAATCGTGGCCAAGTTATGATCGGACACAATTTTTGCCGCAATCAGTTGACCGTGATTTGCTCTGGCTAGTGAGAGACCTAGTTGCCACGTGCGACCTAGCTGATCGTCAGATTGGAGCAAAACAAGAGCGCGCCAAGCCTGACCTTCAGGCAACTTTCCATCGATAATGTTCATCAGGATAAAGTATAAATTGGATAGGGTTGAATTACCAGCCTGTCTTTTGGTAGGGGTGCGATAAAAAGTTGTGCAACGTGAGAAAAGGTGTGCGTACGCAAGGATGGGATGGCAGGGACGCCATTTTGAAAAGATAAACAGGTGCGCAACCGTGCTATCTCACCCATGAGCAGGTCAGTCGAGGGGGTCGCCACTTAGCTGGGGATGAGTAACCAGCCATTTCGTTTGTCGTTTGCGAATCGCTCTGCTATCAATTTGCAAATGCGAAAATATCTTTTTTATCTACTGATTTTTGGACTGATTGGCTGTGGGGCTTCTGAATCGGATGTCGTTAGGGGGACGGTCTCCCCGATTCAGGTGCGAGTTGTCAGTTGGGACCATGCAGCAGGTGAGTTTAGGCTATCTTTTGCTCTGCTGGATGGGCCAGAGGCAGCGGACAATATCACGGCCGTTTCTCTACAAATCTTTTCTATTGACGACGATCAAGAAACGGCCGTTTGGCAGGGCAGTGCCACCAGCTTTAGCGATTATGAAATTCCATACTGGACGGCTCATCCTACCGTTACAGAAGCTGGTTTTTGGGGGGTCAACGCTGAACTGAACACGACGGATGGGGAAACGATTGCCTCTGACTTTATCATCGAAGTGGTGGCAGAAAGCGGCTCTCCCTTGCTCGGCGATGTTCCACCAGCAAGTCAAAACAAGACCCTTGCCACAGAATCAGATTTAACAAAATTAAGCTCTGGCCCTGACCCCAACCCAGCCTACTACCAATTAACGGTTGCTGAAGCCTTAGCGCAAGATAAACCGATTGTGGTTGGCTTTATTACCCCCGGCTTATGCCAAACTGAGTGGTGCGCGCCCGTTTTAGGCTCGGTCGATTCGATTCGCGAGGCGGTTGGTGATTCAGCCAACTTTATTCACATTGAGGTTTTTGATGATTTTCAGGCGTTAACTTTAGTACCTGAAATGGCTGAATGGGGCTTAGACACCCGCGAACCTTGGGTCTTTGTCCTTAATCAGGAGGGGCAAGTGACGGCAAAATTTAGCGGTCCCCTTTCCCCACGCGAGCTTGACGAGGCGTTACGGCCGTTGATTGAGTAAAGATACAGTAAGAAACACACAGATGAAAAAGATTTTTAAACCGTTTAAGCAACGCATGCTGCTTTTTATTGCTTTATTTGGCCTGCTCATCTCCGTTCAACAGCTACAGGCTCATGCGGAACTGCTCGAAGCCATCCCCGGACCGGGTGAAATCCTCATCGAATCCCCAACGCAAGTTTTGCTTACCTTCGATGAACCGCTAAAAGAGGGTAGCGACATTTTTATCTTTACGAGTGGGTTTCAATATGTCGAAGACATTACCGTTTCCATAGGTGGCAGTAATGATCGGCAGTTGATAGCCGATCTTCCCCCGTTAGCGGCGAATGAGTATAACGTCCAATGGTCTGTTATTTCGGCTGATGGGCATGCAATTAGCGGTACATATGCATTTCAAGTGCAAGCCAAATCTGCCTCAACCGATATATTCTACTGGCTAATTGGGGTCTTAATGATTGGGTTTGGCGTTATTGGCGTCGTGTTTTGGAAGAATCGAGGTAAATATGAAACTGCTCCTAACGGGCTTTGAGCCATTTGGCAACCAAGAAATTAATGTCTCTGAAAAGGTTGTTCAAGCTTTCGAAGGGAAAGAGTTTGAGGGCGTTGAGCTTTTTACGGCCGTTCTGCCGGTCGATCAATTTGAGGGACCAGACAAGCTTTTGCGCAAGGTCATGAATATTCAGCCTCACGTTGTCATCTGCTTAGGCCAGGCCGGTGGTCGCCACGCTATTTCGATTGAAAAAGTGGCCATCAACCTCTTGAACTTTACGATTCCAGACAATGGCGGCAATTTAGCAAAAGATAAGCCGATCCAGATGGATGGCCACGACGGCTATTTTGCCACCCTGCCTACCCGTCAAATGGTCAACAGCTTAAAAGAAAACGGCATCCCCGCTGAACTATCATATTCGGCCGGTGCATTTCTGTGCAATCAGATTATGTATGAACTGCTGCATCACATTAGCAAATTTAATCTTTCTACTCAGGGCGGGTTTATCCACCTGCCTTTACTGCCTGAACAAACCGCTCAAGATTCTACAGTCCGGCCAACCATGAGCCTAGAGACCATTTGTAAGGGGATTGAACAGTGCATTTTGCAAACGATACCAATGTGACTTTTTTCAAAAACCTGTGTCAAATAAGCAGGAAATAGGGAAAGGATCTTTGCCCGCAGCTGACTAAGTCAGCTGCGGGCATTTTGTTTATATACACATCATCAGAATATGATTAGCAAGCTTTCAGCAATTGATCAAGAAATAAATTGTCATCTCTTTTATGCTATTCGCAGAAGTTTGATAATAAATTTTTTGATTATTCGTTGAGTATCTTGAGCAGAACTTTGGTTCTGGGGCCCATTCTCGACGAGTTCAAACCACTTTGGAGGACTCGTAAGATGCTCGCAACTGTTGAACGTAAAATTATTTATTGGGTATTGGCTTTATTAGCTGCACTGATGCTGCTTGGCGCACCATTTGTAGCCCAATCTGTTTCTGCAAACTGTGAAGGGACAAACACATCCGTTTGCAAAGGCTAAATAGCTTAGGACTTACGCAAATAGCGGTCACTGAGCCTGTCGAAGTGACTTTCTTAACCCTTCGACAGGCTCAGGGTGCGTAAATCCTGTAGCTTATAAAAAATGAACAATCTAAAAAGCTCCGCCATTGGGTGGAGCTTTTTTTGTGTCACGCTGACGTCACGGCCGTTTTATATCTTTAAGCCAACAACCTTCTTTGACGCGAAAATATACACAATTTTTGCAACCTACTCCTCTTACGGGCCTCCTTCAACTCTCAGCACACAGCGAAGGAGGCCTCCTCTTTTATAGCTACCGTTTACCGAATAACTGAGCGTGACATAGGCACCCATTGAAACTGAGCCGTAATTCGCTCATCTAATATAGGTAAAGTGCGGTTCGTAAACGCATCGTAAAGTCGGAGCGTGGTGCCCACGGTTTGGCCCAGCACAGCCTCTTCTGACGCGGTCAAAAAGTGGGGGGAAGTCACTTGCGACTGTTCAATCCATTTGAGGGTCGGAATCCCCCCCATCGCCGGAATCGAGTCGTCTAAGTCCCACCAAGCCCACTGAAACTGGTCAGGTTGAAATCCAATGAGCCGCACAGAAACGGCCGTATCTCGCAAAACGGGTTGTGCGCTCGCAAAGTGAAGGCGCGTTAGGTGGCGCTCCGTTGGACTTAACGGCCGTGCTTCCGATAATAGCTCACCACCCAACCAAACAATCTGCTGCCCAAACGGAACATAGTGCGAAATCTGGTTTGGCGGCGACGGTGCCCAGCTTGTTAACGGCCGTCCCCAACCGCTAATTAATTGGGGGTACGAGTGCTGTGAAATTGCCTCATTATCAACGGTGGTTGAGTAAAACCCATCTTCCGCCTGCCAATGGAGGTACAAACGGGTTTGGCTAGGCAGCGTTTGATCCCAATCGAAGCCAACTAGGGTCTTTTCCTCACCAACAACGGGCAAATTGACTGGATTTTGAGTGACCGGCTTAAAAGGCTGGGCAACGGCCGTTATGTTGCCAATCAATTGACGCTCTGAGCCACTACCAACGTAAATTGCATATCCGCCGGGCAAGCTTCCGGGTCTCAACGTTAACCAGAAGCGACTGATCGTCAGCCCTTCCGCTGTAGAATGAATCGCTTGGTCATCTTGCGCATAAAGCAGACCGTCAAACCCCACAACATGAACGTAGAGGTTTTTCAATTCTGGCTCGCTGTCTGATTGCCAAGCAATAGAAACAGGAAAACGATCGCCAATTACGGCCGTTTCTCCACTAATGCGAACCCCCTGTACGAGAATGTCTTCTACTTTGACATCAACCGTTTGCATCGACTCAGGGACAACTTCAATAGGCATCTTGGAAAATTGAAACGCTTCACCAACGGGGCGAAATGTTGGTAAGGCTTGGTACGCCTCTGGATCAAAATGTGTCGCAATCACAGAACGGCCGTTTGTCATCTCTTGCTCAATTCGTCTAGCCCACGTCTGGCCATAGGAAGGCCCGTCCGGTGAGACAAACCGAACTTCCACATCGGGGCGAAGCCCATCAATATCTTGTACATAACGCAGGGGTGTAAACCAGTGCCAATCCGCCAAAATAATCGAGTCTGGTTCTGCTTGGGTCAATATTGTCGTGACGACCTCTCTCGTATCCGAAGAGTGCTGTAAATATTGCAGACTACCCCACCGCATCTCAATTTGAGACAACCCTGAGAGGAGTAAGAGCGCCACAAGCCCCGCTTTAATGGCCGGCTGATTGATTTTTACTGACAGTTGATGCATACCAATACCTAAAATCAATGCAGCAACCACATAAGCGGGCAGCATATACTCAACTGTTTGGGGGGCACGATAAGTGGCTGTTATAAAGGTATGCAAAATAAATGAACCTATTAAAAGGAACGCTAACTTTTTGTTTTTTAAAATTAGACCAGCGCAACCAAGAGCAACACCCGCTAATATCCAAGGGGTCCACTGAAAAGCAAGCACATTTCGCATGACCAGAAAACGTTCGAAGAGCAGCGACGGCGTCGTAAAAGCAAAGAAATCACCGCTAAAGCCTCGGGCTAAGGCGTGATTCCAAAATCCCGACCAGTTCGCTAACGAAGGGGAACTGCCGGGCGCTCCACTTTGGGCCCGAAGAGGCAAATAAACAAAGGTCAATAAACCGGGCATCATGGCTAAGGCTAGCTTTCCCACTCGCCACCAAGATTTCACGATTGAGGCATCGAGCCACAGCACGTAACCCACAAAAATAATGGCAAAGAATCCAAGTGATGGATGGTGCGCCACCCCCAGCGATGTAAAAAACACGGCCGTTAACAGCCATCTTTCAGAATTTTCCTTGCTTGCTCGACCGAATTTAAGCAGGGCATATAGCGATATAATGGCGAAGAGTCCAGTCAAGCTCCGGATATTGGCAATCGTTGCCTGTACCCAAAAGGTCGTAGCACTCCCCAAAGCCAAACTGGCCGTGACGCCCCACCAAGAACTACCCGTCTCTTCATCAATAATTAGGTATACAAACAGAAGCGTTAAGCTGCTCGTCATGAGCGAAAAAATGGCGATCGAGTGGGCAGGAGAATCCCAAAAAATGAGGCGAGTAAAAAGATTGGCCAGCACGGTGTAGAGAGGAAACCCTGGCGGATGGAGAACGCCAGCTTGGGCGGCCACCCACTGGAACTCCCCATTATCAGCTGGCAACACGTCTGGAGATAAGGTCAACCTGTAAACCAAACCAAATCCTAAAACGAGGCAGCTACCAACGATGATCTTCGTGTGTAAATATGGCCGTTTACCCCAATCTTCAATGCCCCAATTCAAAACAGCCGTTAAAAGCAGCACAAAGCCAAGGTTATAAAACGCAAATTTGGGTGATAGATGAGGGTAAAAAAGATAGCCGCTTAAGAAAATTAAAGGGAATAAACGGCCGCTAATTTGACTTGATGAAGCCCATTGACGCCCCAGCAGGATAAGACCTAAAAAAACGGCAAGAGCAACGGGCAGGATGACCCATAGGGAAACGGCCGTATGCGTCCAAACGCTCCAAAGTTCAAAAAAGAGTCTGACAAAAAACAACCCGGCAAAACCGGGCAGCAAATAATATGGAGGGGAAGTCCACCGCATGGGTGGATTATAATGAGGGATAAAAAAAACCGCCACGTTTGTGGCGGTTCCAAATTATTAAATTATTTTTTATTTAATTATGCTTCAGTAGCCCAAGAACTCTCTAAACCATAAGATTCTGAATAATCGTAAACCTCTTCATAATACTCGTCTTGACGACCACGAGAAGAGATTGAACAAGCAGCTAACACAACAGCTGAAAAAAGAAAAGAGATACCGAATCCGGCTACAACGATGAGTGTGAGGATATTCATGAGTTCTGCTCCTAAAATATTAAAGTCCTAATAGCTTCTTTCTTATTCTTCATTTTGAGTTTTGCTCAAGAACTCAAAACTTAATAAACATCTTAAGGGCTTAACCGTCATTATCAATAGTACCGCTGGTCTAATTTGAGCAAATCATCCCTTTTCTTTGTGTAAATTATACGAATAACGGCAAAAAAATGCGAATAATTGCCCAAAAAAGTGGTTTTTTTGAGCGTAAACCTTACGATTTAGGACGTTTTTCCTACTGTCATAGAAGTAAACGAAAAAATAGAATTTGGTATAAATAAACGCTTTTTCCGTTCACAAAAAACCTAAGCACAAAACTTGAGTGAATATTTTTCCACACCCATCAACTTCATGATAAACTTACGAGGATATAGATGGGTAAATTTCACAAAATGTCTTGAATAAAAACGGATTGGAAATGTGATATTTACTTGATGAAAACAAAAAATTCAGCATTTCTTTGTTTCAAGAAACTTTTTGGTTTTCACATATTGATAAAGCAAAATTCAATTTAATGTCTGATAAAAGTACGCCCAAAAAGAAAAAGGCCGCTAAAAAACAACGGCCGTTAATCGCCAACCGTTATGAAGTTGTCAACCAACTCACCGGTGGGATGGGCATTGTTTATTTATGTCAAGATAAGCTCACTAAACAACTTGTCGCTCTCAAGACGTTCAAACCTGAATATCTCCCCCATTTAGCGGCTCGTGACCTTTTCCTCCGCGAAGGAACGATGTGGGTAGAAATTGGGAAGCATCAAAATATCGTTCAAGCATATCGAGTAGAGCGCGTTAACAATGGCGCAGAAATTTACCTCGTTCTTGAATGGATAGTTCAACCCAAAGGTAAAAAAACCCCGTCTATGCGGTCATGGCTGCGCAAAAATGCAACCATCCCTCCCGACCAATCCCTCCTTTTTTGCGCCCACGTTGCTCGCGGCATGCGCTACGCTGTAGGTAAAATCCCGGGACTCGTTCACCGAGACCTCAAGCCAGAAAACATTCTAATCGGCTACGATGGCATCGCTCGGGTTACTGACTTCGGGTTAGCCAGTACCCTATCCGGTTTAGCTGGCGAAAATATCGACGACGGCAGCAATAATAAAGAAAGCTTTGGTCGCACACAGCTCACCCAAGGGATTGCAGGAACACCCCTCTATATGGCACCTGAGCAGTGGAATAAATCCCATGTTGATGCCAGAGCAGACATTTACGCCTTGGGCTGTATCCTATACGAAATGATTACGGGGTATTTCGCCGCTAAGGGTGAATCAAAGGATGAAATACGAAGCATTCACCTGACAGGTAAAATAAAATCTCCCCCCCCTGAAACCCCCAAGCCGGTACTGACCGTTTTGCGCAAATGCCTTAACGCTAACCGCGAGCGTCGCTTTAGAAACTGGGACGAAGCTGCAGACGCGTTTGGAAGGGCCTATGAAATGCTCACCGGCAAACCAATCCCAACTGAAAAATCCAGTGAGGAAGAGACTCGAGAGGATCGTATTGCGGCAGGACACTCCTATAACACCATGGGGCTATCTTATTTGGACATTGGCAAACTTGATGTTGCCGTCATGTATTTTGAGCAAGTCGTCAATATCGGCCGTTCAAATAGCTCCGATGAATTAGAAGGGGCCGGTTTAGGAAATCTTGGCTTAGCCTATATGTCATTAGGTTATTTAGACCGCGCAATCGAATTCCACGAAGAACATCTTGCTATTGCTCGGGAAATCAACGACTTAGCAGAGGAAGGTCTCGCGTTAGGTCGGCTAGGAGATGTTTACTTACGACAAAAGAACCCACAGCGCGCTGTCGGGCTTCACGAACGAGAGCTCTCTATCTTTCAGGAATTAGGCGATCGGTTTCAAGAAGCAGCTTCGCTTCATAGCTTAGGGGACACCTATCGACAAATGCAAAATATTGAGCAGGCCGTCTCGTTTTACAAACGCTCACTAACAATTGCCCGCGAAATTGGCGATCGAGCCCGAGTCGAACGTATTTTAAACAGTATGGGGCTTGTCTATCTCGAGTCGGGTGAAAATAAAGAAGCAATCACCTTATTTCAACAGGCTATGGAAATTTCTAAGGAAATTGGTGATCCTATTGGTGAAAGTGAAGTTGCTCACAACTTAGGTGAACTATTTCTACAGCAAAAAAATGATAAGAAAGCGATTGAGTTATTCAATCGCTCCCTAAGGATTGCTCAGGAAAATAACGACCTCCGTCGGCAAATTCGGAATTGGGACAAATTGGGGGACATCTATCTGCGGTCAAACGATCCGGAAGAAGCCCAAATTTGCTTTGAAGAATCATTAAAAGCCATTCAAAGCACGGGCGACCAATCTGCATTATTACGCACTTCTATTCGGCTAGGCGAATCGCTTATTGCGCGGGGCGACTATATGAGTGCGGCACGCATCTTAAAGCGCACTCGAGATTTATCAATAGAGCTGAACAAACCAGAAACCGAACGAGAGATATTGCTCAAGTTGGGCGTGGCTTACGAAGCATGGGGTGATCTAGGCCGAATGGCAGACTATTTACAAGAAAGCCTCCAAATTTCTCGAGAGCTCGATGACGTTGATGCTCAAGCAAGCACTCTGACCCAAATTGGCGCCATCAACCAGCGGTCAAAGCAGTGGCAAGCCGCAATCAATACGTATCAAACATTGCTCAAATTACACCGAGAGCATGAAAACAAAGCGGGTGAAGGGGAAGCCTTAAACCATCTGGGAGATGTCACGCGGGATGGCGGCGACCTTAAGCTAGCCCACGATTTTTATAGGCAGGCTCTAGACATTGGCAAACAAAATAATCTTAGCAAAATCGAAGCGCTCAGCTTTAGCAATATTGGGATGGTTCAACATTTAGAAGGCAAGAAGTGGCGCGCAAATTCAAACATGGATCGGGCCATAACCGCCGCCAAAAAAGCCAAGAGCATTGAGTTAATGACTCAAATCAGCTATCGAACTGCCTACATTTTGTGTCGACAGGGCAAGTGGGATAAGGCGCAACCTCACGCCGAGCGAGCCAAGAAAGGGTACAAGCAGCTTCGAGACGAACGCAGTCTGGAGCGAACTGAAAAAATGCTTATTGAAATTAGTAAGAATAAGGGAAAATCAACAGGATTTTTTGGGTAGCCACTTTTAACTCATTGTTACTAAACTTTCTAGTCTAGAAAGAAATTAAATCAGCTTATATATAGACTTATTTAGCTTGTAAAAACGGACCCCAAATTTTTAGTTAAATCTGATACGGACCTTACTTTTTCTTGGCAATCTAACAAAAGGTATTGTCCTGCTTCTCGTGGTGAAGCGTGTTTGGCGCTGGCTAAACGTAACTGAACATTATTGATGATTTCGTATCCTCCACGAACGTTAATATGCCCAGAAACGATGAATCGCTGCATCGCAAAATCTTTGCTAAACGCAAGGAGCATATTCTCTAAGATGACTTTATACCCTTCACGGCCGTATTCCTTTTCGTTGCGGGTAAACAAAGCATCCCACAGGAGATTGAAATCAGGGTTGCTGCTGCTAGCTAATGTGCCAATCAAGAAATCATCATACCGTGGGTCTTCTACCCCGGTCACATCAAAATAGTTACGCGCCATTTCGTTGTAGGTTCGATTATGAAGCTTACGCATCGCCCGCATAAGAGACGGCCGTTCCTCAGGGGTGATTGCTTCTCTCGCTTTTTCCAATAGAGCTTGGTGTGAAAAATAGCACAGCCGCTCCATTCCCTCTTTTTGGCTAATTGCAGCGGTTGCCCCAGCATGGCATAAAGTTACGCCAGCCGTGGTCCGCAGATAAAAAGGCAAGGTATCAAAAAAGGTGATTATCTTTTCACGGTTTTCTTTAAGGCTTTTTTCAAATCGAGGGGTGTAAAACTCGTTCCCTTTTTGGAGCGTAATGCTGTAGATGTGCGGTAATTCATGGTTGCCAAGCACGCACCGAATCTTATCTGGGTGCTTTTCTTGCAGGTGAATTAAATCCAAAACGATATCAACCGAGCGATCGCTGGCTTCGGGGCCAGTGAAATGGATCATATCGCCCAAAACGCAGAAGAAGTCGGCTTGATTCTGACCATTTAGCTCAAAAAACTTATCGCGGTAACGACGATAAGCATCCCAATCACCGTGTAAATCGGTGACAATAAAGGCACGCCCTTCTTCAACATCAACAAAGACAAAACG
>JBCCFD010000195.1:0-13570 GCA_039029915.1 Chloroflexota bacterium | reverse complement strand
TTGTCTCAAAGTAGCTACAGCTGGCAGGTCGATGAGGTTACGGACGTTCAAGACAACAAGCTCTTCTACGATTATTTGACTAAAACAACAGATGAGCCTGTTCAGAATGCAACACCCCCCACTGGGGCCACATGGACGCTTTACACAACAAAGACGCGTATCCATGAAATTACCTACAATTTAGATAGCGTGAGTGCGCCTCAATCTCGCATTGAATTCCGCAGCAGCGGTGACAACTTATCAGCCAACACCTTCACCAATCGCCTAGAATCAATCTACATTTATGAAGGTGGCTCCTCTACGCCACGTGTTGAGTATCGTTTGGATGCCGAAAATAAAACTGTGGGTTCTCCCGGGTGTCTAAATTATGACATGACCCCCTATGCCCAGCGCCAAAACAATACCGTTATTTTGAACGCCATTCAAATGGTGACCGGCACAGATAGCAATCCAGCTACCAATGACACCCCATTGACCTCCATGCCAGCGACGACCTTTACCCATAGCTACAAGCCTCACTTCTTTAAGAATAGTCAGCCTTGCTTCCAATTCTACTATTTAACAGGGGTTGATAATGGGTACGGTGGCGATTTTACATTTAGCTACTTGTCAGACGGCCGTTCACATGGAATCTACACTCAGCATGGTGCGGCATGGTATGAGTATCCAACAGTTGGCTACAGCTATGTCGTTGATGTTTTGACACGTGATGATGGCCAAACTTCTCCAACAACCGTTGAGTACGCTTATCATAAACCTTGTTACAATCAAAACTACTCGCCAAACTCAACCACATTCTCTTCCGAATTTGCCTGTATTGTTGGCGAGGTCTCTGACTATAATGGGCCATTAATTGGATTTAACAGAGTCATTGTCACACCAAAGAATAGCAATGGAAATGCGCTCAGCGTAAGTAGAAGCTATTTCCATCAAGATGAAGACCGGCAGGGTCGCCCGTATGATGTTCGAACTTACCAACCCAATGGAAGCACGGTCGTTTCAAGGGTGCGGTCTTTCTATACAACTGAAACGTTAGTCACCGGCATAGATTTCACATATTTAGACGAACAACAAAATATAGCGTACCAAAATAGTTGGTACTCTGACAAAGTCGTGACGAGTCAGGAATTTGGTTATAACACTGGCATGCAGGGCGGCACTCAATATGGGAACCAAACCGTCGTTTGGGACTATGGGAACGATAATGATTCAAGCGATGATCGTACCATTGTCACTTGCTTTTACCCCAATGACAGTATGCATTGGGCAGACAATTGGATAGTCAGCTTACCTTCTGCAGTACGCGTTTTTGATGGGATTGAACCTGCTAGCGGCATAGCAAATCGGTGCAACTCTTCCTATACAATCAATTTGTTGAGCGAAACGCGCACCGTTTATGATTGGGACGGCAGTGGCGCACCCAATTACAATAACTACACCAACGTGCCAGAGCTTGGTTTAGTCACCACCACATTTGCAGGAAAATACGGGGATAGCGGTTTGCATGGTTCTACCAATGGCTTTATTCAAGGCCAAACGTTTACCTATGATAGCTATGGCAACCCCACAACCATTGTGAATGAAAATGGTTTAACCACGACGGTTAACTATGACAATGATTTGAACATGTATCCGGTGTCAGTCACTGTCAATAACAGCGATATTGCGGCACGCACCACACAGTATGCATTCTACGGCATCAATGGGGTCACAGACAGCGCCAATGGCTTGGATATGCCTATGGGGGCGGTTCGTAAGATTACGGATCCCAATGGATTAGACCAAATTTTTGAATACGATCCATTTGGCCGCTTGCACGCGATTTATGAAAAGGAAAGCGATCGATCCCCTTATATCTCAATTCCAGCAGATAATTCTGCATGGGATGGTGATCCGGTTAGCCGTTACCGCTATTGGGACAACACGTGGAACTCATCAATGTACAGCGGCTGGACCTCTGACCCGATGTTGATTACGGAGGAAACACGGCCGTATTCCTTTGCCGATTCTCCTAGCTCAACACCTGGCTTTGTCTCTCGGATGGCCACACACGTCTATTACGACGGATTCGGCCGCGAGATTCAAATTCAAGGCACCGATTTCAGTGTTGATGGACTGTCAGGCGACCAAAACTTGGTTAGTTTGATTGGATACCATGCCAATGGCCAAGTCGACTGCCAAAGCGTTACGTTTGCAGTTCCCTACAATACCGGTTTTGTTACAGATAGCTGCAGCAGCAAAGCGCACACTTCAACCGAATTTGATAGCCAAGGTCGCACCACCCGCGTCACTGGCCCAGATGGCAACAGCAGTGAAATGGAATATTACATTTACGCTGATCCATTTGGAAGTTCGAGCAATGTGTTCTTGACCAATGTCTTCGATGCCAATGGTCATGGCAAAGGCTCAGTAACCAATGCTCGCGGCGAATTAATTCAGGTTATTGATTTTTCCGGCAACTCTCCTTCAACCTATGATCATTATGGATATGTCAACTATCAATATGACAAGCTTGGCAATCTGACACAGGTAGACACAATCCAACCAGCAGATTCTCCAGATATGCAGGGTTCAATAAATCCTATCGTCTTAACGACTCAAATTCAGTACGATGTGCTGGGTCGCAAAGTGTGGATGGATGATCCTGATATGGGCGTCTGGAACTACTATTACGATGCCCAAGGCAATTTAGTCAAACAGCACGATGCCAATCAAGATCGGATCTGCTTCTACTATGATTCATTGGGGCGAGTGACGGGTAAAAGCGGGCAAGATAACCCTCAATGCCCTAGCTCATTACCGGCAAGAAACACAAATGGCTGGTTGGCCAGCTACCTCTACGATCAAGGCGCTAATGCGCTGGGTCAACTGACTCGCGTGGAGTGGGAACGTAATGGCAGTTACGATTACGAATCCTTTACCTATGATAATGAAAGTCGCTTAGATGACCACACTCGCGTCATTGAAGGGCACAGCTATGTGGTGACCAATAGCAGCTTCGATGTACTGCATCGCCCCACTTCAATCAACAATGCGTATGGTGAAAATATCACCCTGACCTACGATCATGAAGGATTAGATACGCTTCAAGCAGGAAGCAACATGTTAGTCACCGGCGTTGAGTTCAACGAACGACGCCAAATGACGGTCATGAGTTTCCAAAACGGGGTTGATACGACCTACAGTTACTTTGGGGCCAGTGAAAACTTCCGTCTCCAGCAGGTTGAAGTTGAAACAACAAGCAGTAGCACGCTCCATTTAGACTTCAACTACACCTATGATGATGTAGGGAACATCCTCAGCATTACGGACAATAGCCTGTACGTCAACAGCGGCAAAGGCGGGGGTAGTTACACTACCCGTGACACCCAAACCTTTGGCTATGATGAGCTCAACCGTCTCATCTCTGCTGACGGTGTTCATGATGACAATGCGTTGAACTATGCCTTGGATTATGAATATGATGCCTTTGGTAACATCACCAAGGTAATTGATGGTGGCATTGCTCGCACCTACACCTATGACTACTCTGGCGGCGCTCAGCCCGTTCACGGCGTGCAATCCATCAGTGATGGCTCATCCTTCAACTATGATGCCAATGGGAACATGTTTGACCGTGATGATTCCACAGGTGACTATACTCACGTTTACGACAGGGAAAATCGCCTAATTGAGGTGACCAACAACGGCAATGGTGACCAAATCGAGTTCTTCTACGATGCCACGGGGCAACGCACGATGAGCATCTTTGACGATGGGTCAAGCAGTGAAACAACCCACTATCCCTTTGCCGATTACACCGTAGAAAACCCAGGGTCTGGCAGTGCAGAAGTCAAGCGAGTAACCTACTCTTTTGGTGGTCAACAGGTAGCCGTGCGCGTGGTGGAAAATGGAAGCAACACCATGTCCTACCTTCACACTGACCACTTAGGCAGTAGCAGTGTATCAACCAACGGTTCAGGCGCAGAAGTGGCTAATTCACGCTCAAGCTTCCTACCCTTTGGTGGCGAACGGTTGGTCTCAACCGCGGATTTGAATCAACGCGGCTTTACAGGTCACTATGAAAATCGTGATTTCGGCCTAACCTACATGAATGCCCGTTTCTACTTGCCAGAAATCGGCCGTTTTGCAACAGCTGATACCTTGATTCCAAATGCATTACTTTCTCAACATTACAATCGTTACACTTATACTTCTAACAATCCAATAATTTATACGGATCCAACCGGTCATTGCGAAGAAGGATATATGGGTGATGATTATGAAGATTTCGATTGCATTGAGGCTGCTCAAACTGTAGCCCAAAATTTAGGAGCCGATATTTTATATATAAATTTCAATCCTTGGAAACCTATCAAATCCTTGAATGAATCCCAAACCGTCAATGTATATGAATTGGGATGGGACTCGGTGGAACAAGCGAATGATTTAATAGATAAATATGACGCGTTACTAACGACCTTTGAACATACTAGCGAATGGAACAATGAATTAGACGGCATGTTAGCTGAGGCCGACAAAACCAGTTTGGAAAGAAGTGAATATTTGGAAGAACTTTATGATGGAACATTCACGAATTGGGTAACAGATTTAACTGAGGAATTAGTTGAACATACTTTAAGTGATGACCTAGCATATGGTGTTGTTGACTATCGAGTACCAGACAGCGCAGTTCAAATGCTAGGTCAGCGTTCCCGGCAAGCCGGAAGAATCATAGGAAGTGGTATGGAACAAACATCCCACATAGTAGTTGAATATTTTTATGCACATATGATGACTGATGGCGCATATGTAGGAGCAAGTATTGGGCGATTTGGTAATGTAACAAGGACTTTTTACCGTCTTGAACAATATTCTGATGCGTTACCTCCTTTATCGACATCAAATTAGTTGAAAAATTAAGTCAGGCTGATTTCTATTTGCGAAATCAAATTTAACTCAATTTTATAAACGGCCGTTTCCCAACCCCAATCCTCAAATTCACTTATTGAAGACGGGTGCGGGGAGGAAACGGCTCCAAATACTAAAAAAACAAAAAGAATCTCAGTGGAGATACAAATGATACGAAAATATTTAAAAAGCTTAGTTATTCTATTTGGCATGGCCGCCATCTTATTGACACTGGCTAATATCAGCCGGGTTGACACAGCAAGCGCCAATCCACCGCCTACCAGTCTTATGGTCTCATTATGGAGAGGTGATCTAGGTTACGCGCGCCTTGCCAATGTCTCTAGTGGAATACCATCGATTGGTTGGCAGCCTTGGAGCGGACCAGTTGGATTATCAAGCTTCCCAGGTAGCGGCGACATTCAAGCACAAAGTATGTTTCGCGTAGGGCAAACTTTGCATCAATCATATTGGCGTAACAATCAAGGTTATTCACGAACTGTACCTTGTGCAGGGGGGAATCCTGACTGGAATAACGCCACTGCTTGGAGTGGCCCGGTCGGTTTATCAAGTTTCCCAGGTAGCGGCAGCATTCAAGCACAAGGTGGTGTTGTAATTGGGAGCACCCTGTACCAAGAGTATTGGCGCAATAATCAACGCTATTCGCGAACTGTACCTATCGTGAGCGGGCAACCTGACTGGAACAACGCTAGCACTTGGAGTGGCCCTGTCAGTCTTTCCGGCTTCCCGGGTAGCGGCAATATTCAATCACAAAGCAGTTACGTGATATATGATTTTACATTTCCAAACTATCTGGTTGAAGAGTATTGGCGCAATAATCAAGGCCACTCTCGAACCGTTCCTATCGTAAACGGGCAACCTGATTGGAATAACCCAGGTCCCTGGGGCGGCCCTTTCGTACCTACTTTGACAGGTAGTGGGAATGTACAGGCCACAGCTGGTTTCGATATTCCTTGGTTCTGGTGTAATTAAGACCCCCAGGGTCAAATAAGCAGAATGTTCGGTACTGCCACCTTATCATCACGTGTATCGTTGATAAGGTGGCAGTGCCCCTTATTGAAGGTATCTAAGTCAAAACGATTGAAACAACCTTTCCTTCTAATCAAAATGATGTGCCGGAGGCATAGCTTATCGGAAACGTTCGACTGGTATGCCAGTAGAAAGGCACTGCAAGCTGTAATGATCGTTATATACGTAATCTATATGAAAAGTGGTGTCATTTAACCCTGTCTCTGAAAAGTAACCGAATCCGTAAAACTTCCCCTTAATCGAACAGACACCTCCTAAATTGTAATGGTGCTTAATTACCTCAAAATTATTGGCGTATTCTGGCACTATAGCATTGTAAGACCAGGTCGCCAGCTCTGCGTTGGCGATGGCATGTGAAGCGGCCAAAATGGCAAGAAGCACAGCTAACATGACAGCTGTCAACATTAGAGGTAGCCGTTTCTTAAATCGGATTGGTTGGATTGTCATGATTGAGTCAGTATGGGGTATTCATTGAAGCATTTCTAATACGAAACGGCCGTAAAACCGTATCAAAACAAAAAAGACCGCTCTACAAAGCGGCCTTTTTGTTAATCGTTAACGATAAAATAGGCTATCCGGGTTGGCAAGAGCCTGTATTACATCCGGGACCTAATGAGCCCCACCAATAAATCCACTCGTGAGATTCGTCCCCATACCGTTCACTTGACACAGAGTTATCTTCATGCTCAACCCAAACATCAATATAAGGGTATGCTTCAGCGAAATTGCTATCAAACTGCAGTGAAAAATCAGCTGAACAATAACCGCCAAAACAGTGTACATTTGTAAGTGTCGCACTGTCAGCAATCATTTCAATTGAAGATGGCGGATCAAAGAACAATGACTCTGATGCAGATGTTGAGGGGGTTAAGGTAATTCCAAAGGTTAAATCCTCATTTTCTGAGAAATTCACCTGCCCATTCACTGTTAAGAATGGACCTAAAGCATAAAATGTGGCGCCGGTTGCATTCAAAGAATTATTGGCAAAAACCCCTTGAACAGTTAGCAGAGCTATGATTGATATTAGTAATGTATAAATTAGTTTTTTTGTTGTGTTCATGATTGTTTTCCTTTCATTACTTCCTGATTTAATTTATTTGAGATTTTTACCCTGGTTGGCAAGAGCCTTGGGTGCATCCGGGACTGGAACCGACTATGAGAAATGTTTCATCCGTCTCATCTCCATAGACTTCATAGGAAAATGTGCCATCATCATGATTGACGATTACCTTGCCTTGATAACTGTCTTCTGATGAAACATTGACTATATTCTCAAATGCTAGCTGAAAATCAGCAGAACAAATGCCACTCAGACAATTTACATTGAATAAATTTACGTTGTCGGGGGTTAATGTCACTAATAAGTGATAAAGACCGTCGCTCTCTAATCGGTAAACTTCAAACTCGAAATCAATAGTTTCATTTTCGGTAAACTCAACGGTTCCTTGTACACCTAAAACATCATCTGTTGTGTTATAGCTAGCGGCTGTTGCGTCCACCTCTAAATCTGAATAGTCAGCCGATACAATTCCAACCGTAAACAGTATCAGACTGATAAAGCCTAGCCATATTGTAAATTTGTTGTGTTTTTTGAGGTTCATTCGTTTTCCTTGTTCCTTTTTTTCGATACTACTGCAATTGAATTTTTAATATCAATCCTATCAACGACGGGTTTTTCAGATTTTCGAGAAATGAATGAAAGAAAGTTTTCCTCAACTAACATAAATGAGAATTTAGAGGGGATTTTACAAGGGGACTCTTTAGAATTGGCTTTCAGATGTGACGCAAAAGTGCATCAGCTACGGTTCCAAGGGCTTAATTTGAGATATAGAGAAAGCTTGCCCAAAAAAATAACGGAATATTCTGTTTTATGGCCCATTTTTGGGCAGCTTGTAAGGCAACGGCCGTATCAAAGCTTTCTTTGGAATGGGTAATAATTTCATAAAACTTTTCCATTATTTGGGCTGAACTATTGTCCTCAAGACGCCACCGACTCAAGATCAGCTCTCCTGCCCCAGCCGCTTCTAGGCTCCGACTTAACCCCATCAGCCCGCCCCCTTTAGGAAGACCTTGTCCAGTTTCACAAGCGCTCAGAACGATTAACGGCCGTTTTTCAAATGTCCAGTGATAAATATCAGCCATGGTCAAGCGACCGTCAGCCAGCTGAATCCATGAAAAAAGCGGATTGTCTGGTCGGAATATCGCATGAGAAGCCAAATGGAGAATGTTGGCCTGCCGTGCTATTTGTTGCAACGTTGGGATTGTTGCTTTCTCTTCAATCAAGGTGTGTATTTCATGCGAAGCTTCTAATGTCTTGGAGACCGCTTTGGCCTCTTGAATCGTGGCTGGTAAACGGCCGTTTTGCGAGAAACCCGCAATAACCGCTTTGGTTGATTTTAATGATGGCGTAAACGATTTTAAAAGTCGGTCTAACGATGAAAAATAGGTCAAACTCGCTTGTTCAATCAAAAATTGAGAACCATCAAAAAAAGCATTAATGGGTAAACTATACCAATTTGGGGGCATGCTCAAAAATAGCTCAGGTAAAGAATCGATCGAACGGGATAAACGCTGCCAAACTGTTTGGTAGAAACGTTGAAGGTGGGCCAAGGCAACTTTTTCGTTACCATCAGTGTTAAGCGATTGATTCAGGAAAAATTGCCAAGCCTTGCTTTGTCTTTGCAACGTCTCCAAAGAAATAATATCAGGATGCCAATGCGTTTCTGTTTTTGTTATCACAACAGCATTTAGCATTTGATTGGTTTCATAAAATTGAATTACCCCTTTCTTGCTGTCAAGGCAGGACTGCAGATCCCCCATTTGTTGGTTCTTAGCCGGTCGTAAATCTGACTGCGCTGTGGTATGAATAGATGCGTCTTGATGAAGTTGGGCCTGACGGTGTGCTTCAGCTAATTGGGTTTCCAGATGATGAAGATTTGATTCAATCTTTTGAGCCTCACTGCGTTCTTTAGCATCATGGAGCTTGTTCTGATACCAATTCCAAGTTTTTTGTAGCTCACTAAGACGCTCTCGCTGACCTGATTCAATCTGCGTTTGCAAAGGGGCCGCCGCCATTTGCGCTTCATCAATCGCAGAAATTAGTTCATCTAAATAATCTCCGGTCTGTAGATGAAGCTGATTGACAACTGCTAATAATTTTTGATAGATCTCACTCTGGGTGTCTAAATAACCAATATGAAGCTCATCGATTGAAAAGTGGGCTTTAAGTGATTTGATTTCAACGACCGCCTGGCGATAATCAGCCCCTGCTGATTGGTAATCTTGCCGATAAACGGCCGTATCCCCTAAGACAACATACGTTTCTGCTAACAGCTGTTTGAGATGATAGGTTTGGCAAATTTCAACGGTAATTTGCAGATTTTCCTCAATAAAATCCAGCTTAGGCGTGTTGAGCATCAACTCGCATCTTGCTAACAAGAGTCGAATCCTAGCCTCAAGATTGGGTATCAGTAAATGGTTATCCGACTTTAGAACCCTCTGCAAAATCCGTTTACTACGTTTCGGGTTTTTATTTTTGTATGCAAGCTCCGCCCGATTGATATCGATAAGCATCAAACGGATGGGGGTGTTTTGTTGTCGTGCATTGCGTCTAGCCCGTTCAAAAAAATGGCTAGCTTGGTCATAGTTTTCAAGCTTTAGATGTCCAGTGCCTAAATTAATCAAACAGGTGACATATTCCCGCTTCATTTTTTGCCGAAGACAAATCTGCATGGCACTATCAGCCATCTGTATCATTTCATTGATTAGATTCAGCTGAAGATATACATTCGAGCGTTTTATATTGACATACGCCATTTCAACAGGAACTGGAATATCCGAAAACCCGTCATAGGCACTATTAAGTCGAGTTAATGCTTTTTGATAGTGTCCAGTTTTATAAGCTAATTCGCCTAAATTGAGGTTGACACGGGCTAACTCCCTCAAATAATTCCCTTTTTTAAAAATCTCTCGAGCGCTTAAAAATAAACGCTCAGACGCTTCAAAAGAATCCAGATTCATGTAGAGGTGGGCCCGATTTTGATCAATGAGGGCGACTTGAAGCGGATGATCATGTTTTACAAAAAGAGAACGGCCGTTATCATAAGCGGCTAAAGCTTCTTCAAACTCACCAATCTCTTCATAAACCCACCCAACCGTAAGTTCAAGATTTCCAAGATAAACATCCCCCTCTTCCCCAATCTCAGCACATATCTTTCGGGCGGATTTCGCCAGGGACAAAGCCTCATCGTACTGCCCCATTGCACAAAGGTTGCCCGCCCGATTGATTCTTAGCCCAGCCACACGCTTTAAGGATTTAATTGATTCAAAGAATTGCTCAGCTTCCCAAAAATGATTGTTAGCGTCTTGATATTTGTTCATTGCCCCATAAACATTGCCAACATTCCAAGCGGCAAGCCCAGCTGCTTCTGGGGTATCAATGATTTTAGCAACTTCAGTGGTTAGATTTGCAATTTTAAGCGCATACTGCACATCTCGAAACTGCTCATCATATGTTTTCGCACATAGGGCACTAATTAAACCCTCAGAAAATAAATCACGATATGGTTTAATTTGCTCACTTAGTTCTGGGTGCTCAATGTATTGCAATAGTTCGTGACCAAGCTCTTCAGGTGTCATTTAACAAAAACGCTCTGCTCATCGATAGGATTTCCTTAGTATACTGAACCTCATCATGAATTTCTAGATCCACAACTGAGGACAAGGCCGTGTTCTCTACGCGATACCCAATCTCTCAGTTGAAATTACTCTTAGGAAAACCTAAGCATTTGCGTTAAAATCAAATAATACAAAAATGAACTATTTGACTTTGTATCAAATGCGTGGCTTAGGAGAACAGAATGAATAAAAATCTGAATGAATTAGGGATGTTTCAAAATGTAGAAGGTGAATATGAAGCCTATCATGCGAGACGCGCTGAAATTAGCAAATGTCCGATGAGCGGGATGGCCGCGGAATTCAAACCATCAAGCGCCAACTATTTACAAAACCCTTATAAATTCTTTGAAAAAGCACGTCCAACCGAACCTGTATTTTATAGCCCTGAAGAAGATTGCTGGCTTGTTATGGGCTATAAAAATATCATTGAAGTCTTTAAAGACCCCATCACCTTTTCAGTTGCAAATGCGCGTCATCCTGTTCAACCGCTCTGTCCGGCTGCGGCAGCAGAACGAGACAGACTTAACATTTCTATTGAACCAAGCCTCGTTGATGAAGGGCCTGAAACGCACCGAAAACATCGCCGCATATTTGGAGACGCCTTTACGATACGTCGTGTTAATCGAATTGAAGATCAGGTTCGAGCCATTGTTACCCGCTATATCGATGCATTTATTGAAGAGGGTAAAGCTGATCTCGTATCACAACTTCTTTATGAAGTACCGGCGTTAGCGATTTTTATCTTCATTGGCGCTAAAGACGAAGATGCCGTTTTTGTTAAAAAGCTTGGTGGGGATAGAGCCCTTGTTAATTTTGGATGGCCCACTGAAAAAGCACAAGTTAAAATGATGCAAAACATGGCAGAACATTGGGAGTTTACCAAGAAACTTGTCAGCGATGCGCTCGACAATCCTGGTGATAATTATTTGGGGGATATGGTTCGTTTGCATCAAGAAGATCCGTCGAGCTTTACTATAAATTATTTGACCAATGTTATGTTTGTTATGCAGTTTGCCGGTCATGAAACAACGACCCAAGCTTCTGCAAATGGTATTAAGGCCATGCTGGAGGATCGGGCCGTGTGGGAAAAACTGTGTGCAAATCCTGAATTGATTCCTAATGCTGTGGAAGAAATTCTTCGTATTGATACTTCAATATTTGGCTGGAGACGAATAACAACAAAAGATACACGGATTGGCGACAAAGAAATCCCGGCTGGGTCGAAGATATTGATGATGCTCGGTTCAGGTAATCACGATGAAGCTATGTTCCCTAATCCTACTAAATTTGACCCCGAACGGCCCAATGCCAAAAAGCATCTTGGCCTAGGGTACGGGTCACACTTTTGTATGGGGGCACCGTTAGCTCGGTTAGAAATGCGAATCATATTGGAAGAACTGACACGACGGCTACCGCATATGCACCTTGTGAAAGGCCAACCGTATGAATATTTACCAACTTTGCTCTTTCGCGGTGTGCAACATTTACAAGTCGAGTGGGACGCAGCCCAAAACCAAAATAGAAAGGAAAAAACAACTAATTGATTCATATGAAGGATTATAATTATAGCTATTTACGTAATATTTTAGGGCACTTAGCAGCACTAATGTTTGTTCGGGCCACCGACATCGGGATGGTTCTGCTGGCTGAGATTGGATTAACGACAAAAGAAAGCACAATTCTCGAGTTCATCGGCAGCAACCCTGAAACATCACAAAAAGAAATTGCGCGTGAAACAGGAACAAAACAATCTTTACTCGTCAACATCTTAGATAACCTCACGGCAAAGGGGTTGCTTTTACGAGAGCGGTCAGATGTCGATCGACGGCGTCATTGTGTTAAGTTAACGGAGGCGGGGGAAGGACTTCGCCAGCAAATCAAGGCGTTGCAAACCGCAGCAAACAATCAATTGATTGAAGAAGCTGGCCTAACAGTTGATGAAGTTGAGACTCTAACAACGCTGCTTCAGAAAGTTGTCTCGTCTCCTATTTTGAAAACGATGAGTGAATAAAGAACACGCCTAATTAGCGACTTGAATCTCGGACACCGTTATGGTTTTATTATCTAGTTCAACTAATAAATCGTATGTCCCAAACTCTATATTGCCAAAAGAGAAGTAGCCAAATATGTCAAGTGGCTCTACTTTAATAACATCGTTATCTTGATATAGTGTGATTTTTCCTCGGAACTCTGCTAAGGGATCTTCGAGGTTTGTAAGTTGACCTTCAACTTTAGCATTTTTTTCAGAGGCAATGGGTTGTTGAATCGATAGAACGATTTGAAATTCATTCGCTTTATAAGTTTTTACGCTCAGCTGATTGCCACGCAAGGCGAAGGCTGGTTGTGGTGGAGACGGTATTAATTTTGTGTGCAGAATTGTTTTTCCAGCAGCTATCAATTGGTCAATTTTTGCGCCAAGCCCCGATGAAACAACCACCTTTTGATTTTCAAATTCTTCTGCTGTGATCTTATCAATTTCTGCACGGCAGTGGGGGCAGTCTGAAATGTGTGCTTCGGTTTCAGCTTGAAGTTCATTGGGTAAAAAGCCAATTTGATACTCTAAAAGTTGCTTGGTGTCTGGACAATTTGACCTAAATACCAAGGAAAGCAGGGACACATCCAAGGAGCGGAGTGCTTCTATCTCAGCTAGCGTGGTTTTGGATGATTCAATAGCCTTTGAAATATCTGAAGATGCTTCACCAGCGAGGTAAGCCATCAAATCTCCGTCATCTATATTTATTTCCGACATATTTTTTACTTCTTGATGTTCATATTTTAACAACTTCTTAGGTTAAGTGTTCCGAAGTTTCTAAATTGAAAACCCCGTTAGATAAAAGCTTCGGAACCTCGAGGTTCCGAAGTTACTAGCCGTCGTTTTATTCAAAACGGTGTATGCAGTTTGAAGCAAGCTCTTGAATCTTGGTAAAAGTTGTTGCGCAATTGTGTCCACCTGAAC
>JBCCFD010000194.1:0-13576 GCA_039029915.1 Chloroflexota bacterium | reverse complement strand
CTGCGTCTTTTTAAACAAGAGCTGGGCATGACGTTTGGCTCTTATCTGCGGGTTGCTCGAATCATCCGAGCCATTGAGCTGTTGTCTGATGCCAACACGGCCGTTACCGACGTCGCCTACAGCGTTGGGTATCGAAGCCTAAGCTCCTTTAGCCAAACATTCCAACAGCTCACCGGCATTACGCCACGGGAATACTTGAAAAGATTTAGGTGATTTTTATCCCTCCTGCTACTTCGGCAACCGAACGGGCAATCGTTGAGACACAGGCGGCAGGTCAGGAAACTTCTTGTGCGGCTCATGCTGATACCAATACGCGGTACTTGAGTAATCATCATTGCGACGATTATTGTGACCGTGCTCAATCGTCACTTTGATCGACTCTGCAAAATGAATCGGATCTTCTACATGGAAGCGGTACATCGATATTTTGCCCGCCCACCGTGGCCCTTCAGGCACGACCGTGATGCCATGATATAGGCTATCGTATTTTTCTGTCGGGCACCAAGCCGCATTAAAGTAATCTTCTAAACCGGTGCCATGCATGGTGGGTGGCCACGACTCCCCATCGATAAAAATCATATCGTCCCCTTCCCCAAACCATGAATGCACTTTGGGAAGTGAATAATACCAATCGTTCTGATCTTCCAGTCGCAACGGCCAAGGAACATGACCTTCCCAAAGCTCTTGCTCAGGATACAAATTGTGAATATTTAGATTGCACCCTACATACACCCCTTGCCCTTCGGCATCTAAAATGACGTAGTTCCCTTTACCATCTAAGTTTTTACCCCCATGAAGCCATTCGTGGGTGGTCAAACCTTCATCTGAGATGCCATCGGTTGGGTTTTGGCGGTGCCACTGAGCATGGAACCGCCCCAAGTCTTCAGGAATCTCATCGTGAATTTCATAATCTACAAAATAGTAATACATGATGCTCACGTCGCATTCATTGGTCAATTCAATCAGTGCTCGCCCCGAGTAAGGCATGGTAAAAAAGCAGTTGAACCCCTTACCATCTTCGGGCGTCATTTGCAGGGGCATGGAGCTATAAGATGTTTTCAGCGCATGACCAACCCCAAAAAAGTCGCCAATAGGCACTTCAACGGAGTAATCCTCTTCGTTGTCCCAGCGCATTTTTAAAACGATGCGGCGCAAGTAGTCCACTTGATAGGTCCCCATGGTGCACCAAAAGTGATTGATTGTGCCAGCACCGGTGATGTCGGCTAAGACGGCCGTTTCTCCCGGATTCACAATAATAAAATCATCATTTCCCCCCGTCTTGTCCCAGCTAGAAATGCGCTTCGTTTTAACATGGCGGATGCGAGGCAAATTACCGAGCGGTGTATTCTTCCATTGTGACATACATTCCTTCTCCTTATTTTGAGCATTTCAGCTAGTCAACTTGTCAGCCAGTCGGCTGAAATGCTGAATTGCTGAGGTGCTGAAATGCTGAATTGCTATATCTGCGAATCTAGGCGAATGAGAAGACATTGTCAATCAGCTATGACCCTGTCTTTTGATGACGAAACTGTCTAGGTGATACACCAATTGTTTTTTTGAACAGTCGTGAGAAATAATACGGATCGCTATATCCCAAGGAGCGTCCAATTTCTTGTATAGGTAGGTCGGTTGCATACAGCCGGTCACATGCTCTTTGCATTTTGAGACGGATAAAGTAGTCGAGTGGTGAATACCCTGTTTTGCTATGAAACTGACGGGAAAAGTGAGATTCGGATAAATTAACGGCCGTTGCTAACTCACTGACCGACAAGTTCGTCGATATCCTTTCCTGCATCAGCTGGATCGTCTTCTCCACATCCAAACCTTTCTGATTAGACGGCGCAAACGAGAGGTCAAGCGCCACACGGCTCAGAATTTGTCTAAACATTCCCCCAATTTGAATTAAAATAAAAAGGCTATACCCCAACTGACACAGTACCAAAATCTCATTAAACTGAGCCACAAGCTTGAATTGATGACCAACATGCACAACAGGACTATTTGGCGTCACCGAAATTAGGGCCAAAAAAGCAGCTGCTCGGTGACCATTAAAATGCACCCATTGAATTTCCCATAAGTCATCCTCACGACTGGCATAAGCATGCGGCTCATTCGCCAACACAAAAAGCATATCTCCTGCTTGAATCTTCCATCGCTGCCCTTGAGATTCAAACCACCCCTCACCGCTTATACAATAAATCAAGATATGCGAATCAGCCAAGCCATTGGGGCGGTGGGTCAAAAATGACTCATTTTGCCGGAAATGGCCAGCCCGACTTACAAACAGCCCTTGCAATAGCGGATGTTGTTTCTGTTTTTCATTAATTTCATCGGGAAAAATGTAATGACTCTCTTCACCTAAGTTCAACATCTGGCTCATCATACCTCTCAAAAATAGCAGGATAATCCATTTATACAATGATATTCTCTATTCAATTCAGATGATTAAGCCTCTAAAATAACAAAACACTTGCATTTGATAGCAGAGTAGCATTCCAACTATCTGATACCTGATACAATTTTAGAAAGGGGATTTATGATGATTCAGCAAAGCCAAATCGATTTTTACAACGAGAATGGATATGCTGTCGTGCGCGGCATGTTTTCCACTGAAGAAGTAGAATTTTTCAAAACGCACTACGAAGAGATGCGAGTTCGTGAGCAGGCCGCTAGCGGTCATTGGAATAATGGGCTTGATCTTGAAAAAGAAACGGACCCTCTCAAAATCTATCCCCGCATTATGCAGCCCCACCGCCGCGACGAGGCCAGCCTCAACTGGCTTACTAATGAGCGCATTAATAGCGCGCTAACCGCTTTTCTCGGTGCTGAGCCTTTCGCCGTTCAAACGATGTTCTACTTCAAGCCACCCGGTGCCCGTGGTCAAGCTCTTCATCAAGACCAATACTACCTGCGGGTTCAGCCCGGCACCTGCATGGCCGCATGGATGGCCATTGACGATTGTGATGCTGACAACGGCTGCATTCGCGTCGTACCAGGCAGCCAGGAATGGCCTCTGCTCTGCCTGACCGAGGCCGATACGGAACTAAGTTTCACAGATGTCACCGTTCCCTTACCAGAAGGTGAGGAAGAGCGGCCTGTTCCCATGAAAGCTGGCGACGTTTTGTTTTTCAACGGTCAAATCGTGCACGGCAGCTTACCTAACAGCACCACCGACCGCTTCCGCCGTTCTCTGATTGGTCATTACATCGTTGGTGAAGCTAAGCAGGTGTACGAATGGTATCATCCCGTTTTACGAATGGACGGGACCGAAATCGAGATGGGCACCAGTGAAGTAGGCGGTACCTGCGGCATCTGGGTGGATAAAGCGGGCCAAGAAGTGATGGAGCTCCAAGAAGAAATCGTAAACGAACAAATATTTGGCACCTAGGGAATTTAACAGATGCAAAATATCGAACTTGGCCCGCTAAAAAATGGCCCACACGCTGATTTAATACAGAATATTGCTGATAAGTGTACCGAGCATAAAAATATTCAAGCGATTTGGGTGGGGGGTAGCCTAGCAGCTGGCCACGGCGACATTTATAGTGACATTGATTTTCGGATTGCGGTTGAGCCAGGAGCAGTGGACCAATGGGACGCACCAGACTGGGATAAATATCTGCCAATTCTTCCCTGTGGTGGCGCTTTAAAGAAATTCGGGGAGGAAGCGGTTCTTCATCATCTTATTCTGGATGATGGCACAATTCTTGATTTTTTTGTGCAGGACACAACGCGCCAAAATTTTGAACCGGCTATTGTTATTCTCGGCTGTCGAGATGAGGCTTTTGGAGAAAAGTTAGCCCAATTTTCGCGCCCTTCTACCTCCCTTATCAAAGAAATTAACAATGTTGAAGCTCGACAGTTTCTAATTGATTATTGGATTACGACACACAAGGAAATGAAGGGGTTGGCTCGAAAATATGATCTTTCCCCATTTGTTGGCCTTTATTATGAACGATTAGCTTTGCTGCGGGCGTGGCACATGCAAGCCGTTGGCAAAGATATCACGGCACGGGCAACGCTCCATATGCTCGACAAGCTGCACAGAGGGTTGGAGGGCTATCTTACGGATGATCGTAAAGCGCTGATGGGCTTGCCATCGCGGACACCTGAAGAAACGGCCGTTGCTATCGAAGCAATACGCGAAGAAATGTCGCAGGTTGGTCGCTGTCTGGCTAAAAAATATGAGTTTGAATATCCACATGAAATTGAGAAAATTGTTAGAAAAGTGTGGAGCGTGCAAAAAGAAGTCATTATTAAACGGTAATGAGAAAATCGATGCACAATAGCTTTCAATTTTGATTTGAAAGAAATTAGTTTTTTTTTGAAAAATGAAAAGACAATATTTGGCTCAAGCTAAACAACGATTTGAGGAGCTCAATTTTGTTCGACCAGAGCTGATTTCAGGCTGCTCCGATGAAACGATTTCAGAGTTAGAAAGCGCACTCGGTTTGTCCTTACCAGCCGCATTGCGCGAGTATTTATCTTGGTTAGGGCAGCTTAAATTAGAATGGCTATATTTTTATCACTACATAAAACATCATAACAGTGTACGAAAAACAGCTCTCAGCATCCTCAAATCGTGTAAAAACCCCGCTGCTCAATTACCGGATGATGCTATTTTTCTTTTAGAGCATCATGGCTATCAATTTTTGTATTTACGAGCCTCAGAGGGGCATGACCCACCCGTTTACTTTGGGTCTGATTGTGATGATGGCAACGATGACATGGAAGAAGGCGGGATCAAACAAAGATACGCAAAATTTAGCGAGTATGTTATCAGCTTGATGGAGTATTATGCGAAAAATGCAGAACATATTTCAAAGTTTGATGATCTGATGATGCCTGATGATAAAGTGAAAAAGGTCACACTATCAAAGAGAGCGCTTGAATGGAGTGAGGATGCAAGTATTCGCAAAGCATTTAGAGAAGGCAGGCTTCCTGAACGACTTTTTGATTTTAAGAATTTGACGCATCTTTATGCCTCATTCGTGAAACTACAAAAGATTTCGCCTAGACTGGGGAACTTAACACAGCTAACCGATTTGCGCCTTAATCAGAACCAATTAACCGATCTACCCCAAGAAATTGGCCAATTGATTGCACTTGAAAATTTAAATATCGGAAGTAACCATCTCTCAACGCTCAACCCCGAACTAGCGAATTTAACAAAATTAAAACGACTCAGCTTTGATAACAATCAAATCCGCCAGTTGCCCACAAATGTGATTGGAAGTTTGGTCAACTTGGAATCTTTGTATCTTCCAAATAATTTAATTTCTGAGATGCCACCAGAGATACAAAATTTAAAAAATCTACGAGAAATTACACTCTCTCAAAATCCATTATCATCGGAAGCAATCAACAATCTACAACACTGGTTGCCCAATACAAAAATCAAATTTTAGTTTAGAACTACGGCCGTTTTTCTAGCCCAAGAATCAACGGCTCCCTGCTGGGGCTGTTCGGTCCAACGGGGTTTGCCAAACGTCAATTAGGTGCAGAGAGAGGTCAACCGCTCATGAACTACGTTAGCAAGCTAGAAGACAAAATTGAGTTAATCAAAAGCAAATTTTCAGGCTTAGTTGGTAAAGAAATCTCCTTTTACGAACTGCCTCAACTTTGGCTTGAAGATGAACAGCGGTGGGATAATTGGATGGATCTTCCACTCGTTCTTACCTTTGGCGATCAAAAGCTTTCGATATCGTGGCAAAAGTTTGATGAGCTGGCCATTGAGGCAGGTGCAGTTGTTCCCTATTCACTCGCTGGGCAAACGGTTCGCTGGCTAACGGAGGGAGTCAACGTTCTTGATCAGGTACTAGGCAAGCGATTAACGGCCGTTTCTTTAAGAAAAGGCCAAATGAGCATCGAGACTCAAGCGCATCATATATGGACAGATCTCTTGCTCTCGCTAGACGACGGGAGCACGCTAGCAATTTTTAACGCACTCGACGAAAATGGAATTGCACGGCACACTACTAGTAACCTAGACAGTCAATCAATAAAATGCGTTTAGGGAAATGAAACTCAACCCACAGTTTAGCCCAACGGCTTTTGCTAAATTCGCATCGCTATCGACAAAGGTGGCACTCACTTTATGGCTTCCGCTAATAAAAGCATTTACCCAGTCTGCAAAGCCGCAACGCGCCCAGTTTAATTTGCAACTTTGGAAAAAACGGCCGTTTTACATCTGGCCGTTCTGTAATTGCGAGGTCAACATTGAATGTAAAGCTGCTCCGAGAGCGCCATATCGATCGATTACTTGCTGAAGAGTTTGAAACCTCTGCCGAATTTGCCCTTTGGTTTGCTCAAAGGGTCTTAGGCGAGCAGGTACCTACTTCAACGCCAGACTCCATATTGACGACCATAGGACATCATCGTCTCAATGGCGAAACGGATATTTTAGTAGAGTTTGAATGGACCGACCTAACTATCGAACTTCATATCGAAGATAAAATTGGTGCCCAGCCGCAACCAAGACAAGCCGCTCGTTACAATGAGGCACTCAAGGACACAAAAGCTACAATTGCCGGAAACGCCCTCGTTGCCCCAAGCGCATGGCTTCGGCGTCATCCAAAAGAATCTGCCCAATATCAAGCTGTCATCCCGTTTGAAACTATCGCTAACCAGCTTGCAAAACGTCGTTTACAGCTAGAGAAACGCTTAACCCCCGAAGCCAGCGAATTAGCCGCTCGGCTTCGCTGGCGGGAACAACTCCTCACTGGTGCCACTCAAAAAAGCACTCTCTATAGCGCCATCCAAGATCAAAGTCTAACCGACTGGAATATTGCAGCAGCGGAGCTAATCTTCGCTAGGAACGGCCTTCAATTAGGAGTCAGCAATCGACAGAAATCAAAAAGTGCTTATCATAAGATTGCGCGGTTTATTAAGTTTGAAGAGCAGTTATCACCTCATCAAAACGGCAAGTTACCCACCCTCCGCTTAAAAACAGCCAACGAAAAAAATCCAGGTAGAGTATCCATTGAGGTTGCCAATGCCTTTGAGGATGAACCCCTGAAAAAAATGGCTCAACAGGCAGGCTATGCCATCAATTCAACCAAGAAAGGCACCCTTGTGATTTCGCAAACTCGTCACAGCCTACGAGATCTTAAAATTGACGAACCGGTAACAAATCAAATTGATGCCATTGAAACTGCAGCGGATATTGCTCAAGAGTTAATTGAATGGTGGGAGCAATTATGTGTTCCGAAGTTTCTAAATTGAAAACCGTATTAGATAGAAGCTTCGGAACCTCGAGGAAACGAAGTTTTAGCCGCCGTTTTATTCAAAGCAGGAACTTCGTTTCACTTATGTGTTCCAAAGTTCCTAAATTGAAAACCGTATTAGACAGAAGCTTCGGAACCTCGAGGAAATAAGGAAGAATCACCCTGCCCCTCCGTTGATTTCATTTCAGACTAAAACAGTTGTGAAAGTAACCAAACAATCAGCCCAATAAGCGCTAGAGCAACAACCGGCGCCACGTATCCAAACAGGCGCATCGTTGTGTACGCTTTACGCGTACTGGCTTTTTCATTGAGATGGGGAAACGGCCGATCCTGCGGCACGGGCACGTCCAAAAAGTCACACAGCGGCTCCCACCCTTCCTTAACGCTAAACACCAGCAGCTTTTCAGGCGGCACAACCCGCTTCACTTCCTCAATGTGGGCGTTAAAGACGCCGATAGCAAAATCCTTATCCTCGACTCGCTTATCAAACACCCCTTCCCAAATCATCGTGCGCACCAGCCTGAGAAATGGTCCAATGGTAGAAAACATACCAATTCTTGGCATCCACTCCATCCAGCGCGGAATAAGGTACGATAAATAGATCGTGTCGATCACGCTGCTGTACCAACGTTCCGGCTCCCGCACGGAGAGCAATACCTTGGCATCAGGATATTTTTCCATCAGCTCTTTGTAGTAAAAACAGCCGGGTGCGTCGACAGTTGATTGATAGTCATTATAAATCGCGTCAAAATCTGGCTCTGCACCGTCCACAATCGCCTGCCACAGCGGTGCCTGCTTCTCGTCCATAAATATGGCGGCCATGTGATGGCAAGGACCAACTCCCAGCTCATTCAATGCCGCCCGAAGTGACATCGTACCCGTACGCGGAAATCCTGCGCCAATTAGTATCATTAAAAACTCCTTGAAAATAGCTGAAAGCTAAAAATTTTGTTCAATCTGCCAAATCTTTGTCATCCGTGTTCTATTAAGGTTCGTTGGATTGGTCGACGGCAAAGCAGAGAATGAGCTTAGCCAGATAAACGGCCGTAAACCAGTTAAGCAGTGAAGGGGTTCCTCCCCAAGCTTGGAGACCAATAACCCCTAAAAGCCAAAGTCCAAACGAAACCGATCTTTGATTTAAGTGTGGTGGCAATAGCCAAAGAACGGCCGTTGCTATCAGCATGTACAAATAATGTGTCCAGAAAAACAACCAGTTACCCGGTGCCAAAATGAGCATCACAGTTAACGGCTGGATAAAATGCATCCCTATAAATATAAGCCGCACCCACAGGCTCTGTTTGTGGTACCAAGCGTTGGTTGAGCGCGTGCTGTTGGCGACAACACCGCCAGCAACGTCTACGACAATGACAAAAAGAATAATTAACTCCCACTGCCCCAAAGTAACCTCGCCTAAAAGCTGTGTAATCACAAAAATAGCAGTGGTGATGCCAACGATATAGACCAAAGCCGTCTCGAACCGGTTTGGGGTCTCACCGTGTAATAATTTGGTTATTATTTGTAATCGTTTCAACACGCTGTACCTCAATCCGATTATTTTTGCGCGAACTCTTGCTGGATTTGGGCGATCCAAGATGCAATATGGCCGTTTGTTAACTCCGGCTGGTTAATATCATCAATCACCAACCCTATCAACCTACCGTCATTGATGCCTACCAACATCTTGTCAAACGAAAGCAGGTTCATCGTCTGGATACATAATTAGATATCGCGGGTCTGAACCGTCGAATTTAGGTGCCATTTTTTGTCTCCTTTTCGCTTGTTTTGCGATAGCCTTTGTTCATCATCTTTATCTTGTATAGTAGTCGTAGGCTATAGGCTATTAGCTGTAAGTGACCCGTGACCCGTCCTCATTCACCATTCACCGTTTACCATTTACCATTCACCCCAACTCTCATCTCTCGACTCTCTTCTCTTTTCTCTCTTCTCTCTACTCCAACAACAGCGGATTCGGTGCAATTTCCTCAGGATCAACCCCAGCTACGTGGCGAAACAGATCGTCAAGCACTGCATGCGCCGAATAGATGCCTCCTCGCTGCCAATAGTTTCCTCCAGGGTAATGAGCTCCTCTTTGAATCACATCAAGCTGCTGGATGAGCGGGTCAGTCAGCAACTCGTCAACCACGGCATCACCGCTGACAAATCCCTCTTCTTCATCAAACGAAGCGGTTTCTAAACCGTAGAGAAAGATAACGTCCCCTTCCATTAAATCAATCCGTTCTTCGCTCACATCATGGTAGGTACTAAATGGCTGATCCAGCTCTGCATCAAGCTGAATTTGAGCATCGGGGAATGAAAAGCCAACCTCTTCAATAATTTGGCTGGAAAAGGAGCCTGGCAAGTGGAGCACAAGCCGGTCGGGACGGACATTAACGGCCGAAATCGTGATCTCAGACGGATCATCAAACAGTTCGCGTAAGATTTGAACGCGCATTTCATAATCGGCAATCATTTCCTCAGCCGCTTTCATTTCTCCAATAACATCTCCCGTAAACAGCAAGCTAGCTTTCCAATCCCTCTGATCTAACTCAACAACAGGCGCAATCCGTTCAACCAGCTTGCTCACAAAACTTAAGCCGTATTCACTTAAGATCACGTCTGGCTCAGCCGCTATCGTACTTTCTAGGTTAGGGGGCCAGCTTTCGCCAATCGTAACGGCTGGTGTTCCCTCAATAATCTCATTCCAAGCCGCTACCAAATGGGGCTGGTCAATAAAGGCAACCTGATCAACAATCGTGAGATGACCAACAGGCTGATAGCCAACGGCCAAGAAAAACTGGGTCGCTGATGGGCTAAACGGCAAAACTCGCTCAGCAACTTCAGGCACACAGGATGTATGGATATCGGTTTCAAAGTGCCTAAACCCAGCATCACACGCCGCCACCTCTTCCGGCTCAGCGCGGAGCCAAAGGACAAATGCCCCAATGATCACAACTAGCGCGAGCACAACGAAAAATAAAAATCTCCCCGCTTTTTTTAGAAATTTTCCAATTTTTTTCATCTTTTTCCTCATACTTGTAGGTTTTGAGAATGGGTCATGCTAAATTCAAGGTGTCGAATTCGTTGAGGATGGCCTGCTTATCAAGCAGTAAAAGTTCGCCAAGCGGTGCACCAACGAGACGATCAACGGCCGTTTGTGCGGCATCTAGCTTTCGAGTGATGACCGCATAAGGATCGTCATACCGCGCCCTGTCTTGCCAGATGGTATAAACGGCCGTTCGCACATGGCGACAGTTGCTAAGCCACAGTTCAGCCGTTTCTGGCACAAGCGCGACGTCAAAAACACCCTCTTCGATGCCCTGATGAATAATCTGTGTGAGGGCTGGACAGTAAATTTCATCCCCTTTTTGATAAAGATAGAATAACAAGCGCATATTCCAATCGCTCTGCACGGCCTCCCCCAGCCGATTAAGTGCCAATGATTCCGACGCGCGGTAGGCGTTGTCTGCCGCCACTAATTTCTGGTAGCGGGAAACGGCCGTTAAATCTGGCTCCTGCATTACTGGCGCCACGACGGCTGCCATATCTGCCCCCATCTCATCAATCACGGCCATTAAGAGCGCCTGTTTTGACTCAAATTGATGAAAAAACGTGCCGTTTGAGACGTTTGCCTCGTCTAGAATGTCGCGCACTGACGTATTTTCATACCCTTTGGCATAAAAAAGCGTGCGCGCCGCTTTGATAATTTCTTCCCGTCGATTCTTCCGTGCCATCGATTATTTCCTATATAAATCAAAACTAGAGCATTGCTCTAATTTTAACTATAGCATTATTGTTGTGGGGGTCAAACAAGAGGAGATAGCTAATGCCAGGCAAAGAAAAACCGTCTTCCCTCAGCAGAAGCCCTGGGGAAAACGGCCGTTATTGTTTGTGGTCAAATTCTAATTTAGACGTCAGAAAGCGTGAACGACTTTAATACATCATGAGCACCTGCTCGGACTCACGACTACTCTAATCGTAGTGGATTCGGCGCCACCTCATCAGGATCAACGCCCGCCACGTGGCGAAACAGATCGTCGAGCACCGCATGCACCGAATAGATGCCTGGGGTAGTCCAATAAAAGTCTGCCTCGTAAGCTTGATTCGCTTCGGCCGCGGCTAGAAGTTGGAACAGCGGGTCATCTGTAAATGCGTCCACAACAAATGAAGCTGTCGAATCGTTGGCTTCAAACGTGCCATCCCGCCAGCCAGCGTAGTAAAAGAGGTGGTCGGCATCTACTAAATCGAGCTTTTCATCGCTCACGGCAAATAAACTCAAATCGGGTGTGTCTTCGACGAGAGCTAACTGTGCTTCCGGAAAAGAAAAGCCAACTTCACGAATGATTTGCCCAGCAAACGAAGCGGGTAGCCGTAACTCGGCCTTCTCGGGATAGAGGCTTACATTGGAGATTGTGATCTGGGAGGGATCATCAAATTGCGCTTGGAGAATCTGCACGCGCCTCTCATACTCATCAAGCAGCGCTTCAGCCTGCTCTTTTTCGTCGATAAGTTCACCAGAAAAGAGCGTCACCTCCTTCCAAGAGTCTAAATGGGACAAGATGATAAATGGGGCAACGGCTTGAAGCGGTTTGTCAAAAGAATCACCAAATGATAGTTCGCTGACAATGGCATCAAACTCGGACTCAAGCAGGAGTTCCATACTGGCTAGATTGGCCTGCATGGCACCAAAATCAACCGCGTCTTTGTTGATTGCGCTAAACCGCTCATACAAACCGGGAATATCGGCCGTAAAGTTAAGATCAAGACCCTCTGCTTTGGCACCAGCTGGATGACCAACAGCAATAAATAACTGGGCCATTCCCGAACTAACAACCAAAATTTTGTTGGGATCATCGACAACACAATCTGCCCCACCACCATGCTCAATAAGCTGGAAACCAGCCTCGCATGACGTCACAACGGGGGTTTCTCTACGGATCCAAACCACGAATGCCCCAATTAACACCACAAATACCAGCACAATAGCTAGCAAAATTTTCCCCGTAGCTTTCAAGAATTTTCTTGCTTTTTTCATCATTTCCTTTTCAACGCGCTTTAGGGAGCGCTTGATTAGCATAAGTGAAACGAAGTTCCTACTTTGAATAAAACGAAGTTTGCAACCGTCGTTTCCTTGAGGTTCCGAAGCTTTTATCTAATAGGGTTTTCAGTTTAGAAACTTCGGAACACATAACTAGTCAAAAGCCATCACGCTTCTATTCTGACAGGAGCGGATTGGGCGCAACTTCTTCGGGGTCAACATCCGCAATGTGACGAAACATATCATCCAAAACGGCATGCGCGGAGTAGATACCGGCTTCTCCCCAGTAGACACCCCCGACAATGACATTCCCCTCCTGCACAGCACTCAGGGATTCAAACAGCGGATCACCAGCTATCGCGTCAACCAAGGCATCGCTCAGACCACTATCATCTTCTAAAAAGCCCTCAGTGGATATTCCATAGACGACAATAAAATCCCCATCAATCACATTGACCACCTCATCACTAATAGGGTAAAAGCCAGCGGCAACGGCCGGGTCAGGATTATCTTCAATCAGTTCCAAAAGAGCGTCTGGGTATGAAAAGCCGGCATCGGTAATCATTTGTCCCCCAAATGTGGCCGGCAGGTGAAGCGTTTTCCTCTCGTCCCCCAGTACCAAAATAGCGACCGTTATTTTAGATGGATCATCAAAATGCGCCCGAAGCGTTTGGACTCGGCTTTCATAATCGGCTAACAGCGCTTCTGCTGTTTTACGCTCATCGATCACGTCGCTAGTAAGCAGCATATTCTCTTTCCAAGAGTCCGTCAGGCTCATTAAAACGTACGGGGCGAGTTGCTCTACAGCTTTATTAACAGAGCCAAGATCGAGCTCGCTGATAATGACATCTGCATCAACAGCTAAAAGCGTTTCTAAACTGGGGGGGAGGCCCAGCTTGACGGCATCTCGGGTAAGCGTCTGCCAAGGGGCATCCAGCGTCGGAAACTCTGCCATCAAATATTGATCAAAAATCTCAATATGCGCCGCAGGCTCTTGCTCAACCGCTAAAAACAGCTGAATGGCACCGGAGCCAATAGGCACGGCGCGTTCTACCGTATCGGGTATACAGACGGACCCTTGACTGTCTTCAATCAAACGAAACCCAACTTCACACGATGTCACTGTTTCTGGCTCTATCCGCAGCCAAATTACTAGTGCCCCAACAATCAAAACGAGAATGAGCAGTACGCCTAATAACATAAGGCCAGCTCTTTTAAGATACTTTCTTGCTTTTTTCATTATTTTTCCTTCGCTGATGCGATATTTAGAAAGGGCTTAATTTGAAGGATTACATCAAACCGAAGTAAGGGAGGT
>JBCCFD010000193.1:0-13629 GCA_039029915.1 Chloroflexota bacterium | reverse complement strand
TTGCTGGCAACGGTGATGTTGGGCTTGATGGTTTACTTACCAAAACGGCCGTTTCTTATCGCCGGATTGGCCTTGCTGATTGTGATGCTTGATTTGTTGCAGTGGGGATGGCGCTTTAATCCAATCACATCTACTGAGTTGCTTTATCCGGATAACGAAATTACCAATTTCTTAGCGCAGGATCAAAGCGTGTACCGCACCCTTCCTTTACAAAAAGGGTCTGTCTTATTCGGGCCAAACGTGCTCTCACTGTACGGACAGCAATCCTTAGGTGGATATACGCCCCTGATTCCTGAAGGATATGCGGCCCTTTATCAATCTGTGGACGATGATGTGCAGATTGAATGGATGGCTTCCAATAGAAATATGCTGGTGATGAGCCACTTTAATCCGCTGGTGAGCTTGCTTAACGTGAAGTACGTGTTGTCAACAGAGCCACTGCCATATGACATTATTCCACAAGAGGGTGTCACTGGCTGTGATGACCAGCTCATCGTGAGTCAAGAGCCAATAACCATGCCGTTTGTGATTGCTGACCCGGGCTTCAATCGGTTTGATTTACAGTTTGGAGAGGATGTTTCGCAAGAGGCGGGCGATATTGTGGTTTCTGTTTGGCGGGATGAGTTCGGTGGGTCACTCTTGTTTCAAGATGTGGTGCCATCGAGTGAGCTAAGCCAGAATCAAGGTCGGGCCTTTTTCATGGCTCCTGTGGCTGACTCTGCTGGTCAAACCTATGTGCTGAGCCTGCAAACTGAGCAAGGTGAGGTACCAATCTGCGCGGTCGTTGGGGCCAATGGAGGCCATCAGCCTAGTCTGCTGGCTTTCGCAACTTGGCTCAATTATCGAATGGATGACGGCGACGTTTGGGTGTATGAGAATCCCAACGTGATGCCAAGGGCATTCATGGTGCATCACGTGGAACAAACGACTGCCGAGCAAGCATTAACTCGGCTGTCCGAGCCAGATTTTAATTGGTCACACAGTGCGCTATTGAGTGAACCACTGCCGCAGGCTGAAGCGGAGCAGTTGGCAAAACGGCCGTTTTTATCTGAAGCTCAGGTGACTGTAACCCATTACGCGGCACATCAAGTCGACATTCAAGTGAATACCCCAACGGCTGGCTTATTGGTTCTCAACGACACCTATTACCCAAGCTGGCGCGCAACCCTTAATGAGCAAGACGTTGAGATTCATAAAGTGAACAATAGCTTTCGAGGTATTTTTGTTCCCGTAGGGGAACATCAAATTCAATTCTCTTTTCAATCACAGACATTAACCGTTGCCCTGATTATCAGTGCGATTAGCCTGCTTTTAGCAACAGGCATCATCATAAAAGAAAAAATTTAAGTGACAGAGGTTTAATTATGCAAGTACCACTCTCTTGGCTAAGTGATTATGTAAATATAGACCGTTCTCCAGCAGAGGTGGATGAGCTATTAACCAACGCCGGTTTAGAAGTCAAAACCGTTGACTATATCGGTATCCCAGGGGCGGAATTAGAATGGGATCGTGACCTGCTTGTGCTGGGCCACATTTTAAAGGTTGAACAGCATCCAAACGCGGATCGGCTTATTTTAGCAACCATCGATTATGGTGCCGATGAACCTGAGGTTGTGGTGACTGGTGCACCGAACCTTTTCCAATTCAACGGTGCTGGCGACATCTCTGCAAGAGGTATCTATTCACCGCTCGCCTTGGAAGGGGCCACTGTTTACGATGGGCACAAAGACGGCCAGAAAAAGATGAAGCTCAAGGGGAAGGAACTGCGCGGTATTTACAACAAATGTATGGTTTGCTCTGAAAAAGAGTTGGGGATCAGTGAAGAGCATGAAGGCATCATTCTTATTGAAAAGGATGAATACTCGCCTGATTATCAAGCTGGAACCCCTTTGCAGGACGTGCTAGGAGATGCCGTTTTAGAAATTGATATCATCCCCAATATTGCCCGAACAGCGTCCTTGGTAGGGGTCGCACGTGAATATGCGGCGTTAACCGATCAGCCCCTCACCCTGCCCGATTATGAGGTGCAAATGGATGGAGCGGCGGTAGACGGCCGTATTGTGCTAGAGACCACACACCCCGATCTCAACCCCCGCTTCACTGGTTTGCTTATCGAAGGTATTGAGCAAAAGCCCAGCCCGTACTGGATGCAGCACCGTTTGCGGTTAGCTGGTCAGCGGCCTATCAACGTGGCGGTCGACATTAGCAACTACGTCATGCTTGAGATGGGGCAACCCAACCATGCCTTTGATTTTGATTTCCTGCGCCAGCGGGCTGACGATTACGCCCCTGATGGGCCTGTTAAACTTATTACCCGTCTGCCAGAAGAAGGGGAAACACTTACTACGCTGGATGGCATTGAGCATAAGCTCTTACCACACAATATTTTAGTGACTGATCCAGCCGGAAATTTGAGTTTGGGTGGCATCATGGGTGGTGCTAACAGTGAAATTAAGCCAGAAACCAAAGATGTTTTTCTTGAGGCGGCGGCGTGGAATTTTATCAATATTCGCCGTACAGCAACTGATTTGCTTATTCATACCGATGCGGGTTTCCGCTTCAGCCGTGGGGTACACCCTAGCCAAGCAATTCTGGGTGCCAAGCGAGCCGCAGAATTGCTGCGGCGCTTAGCTGGTGGGACGGTGGCTAAAGGCATTGTTGATTATTATCCAAAGCCGCCAGAAGAGGTTGTGGTGACGCTTAAATTAGATTATGCACGTCGCTTAAGCGGGCTGGATTTGTCTGCTGCAGAGATGGGTGAGCTGTTGCGCCGACTTGAGTTTGAAGTGACTGTGGCCGATGATCATTTGGTAGCGAAGATGCCTGATCATCGTATGGATATTGAAGGGCCACATGATCTAGTGGAAGAGATTTGCCGCATTTATGGGTATGACAATATTCCCTCTACGGTGCTTTCTGATGTGCTACCGCCACAGCGGGCTAATGTTGAGCTTGATCAAGAGGAGCGCATGAAGGATATTTTGGCGAAGGCTGGCCTGCAGGAAATCATTACGTTCCGGCTCACTTCTGCTGACCATGAATCCCGACTCATTCCAGCGAAACATTCTGCTGGGTTGGATAAACGGCCGTATGTCACCCTGACCAATCCGCTTTCACCTGAGCGGGCCTCGATGCGACACTCACTGCTGGCTTCGGTGCTGGACATTGTGGCTGATAACAGCCGATACCAAGACCGAATAGCTTTATTTGAAATTGGTCCCATCTTCATTCAGGATGAAGAAGAGGTTTTACCGACTGAGCTCATGCAGTTGTCAATGGCGATGACCGGATCAAGAGGGCAAGCGGGCTGGTTAACGGCCGAACCTGAACAAATGGACTTTTTTGATCTTAAAGGTGCCCTTGAGCTCCTTTTCCGGGATATCCACGTTGACGTCGCCTTTGAAGCGGCCGATCATCCAACGTATCGGCCAGGCCGAACGGCAAAAATGTTGGTCAATGGCCATCAGATTGGCGTGATGGGTGAGCTGCATCCGCTGGTGGCTGAACAGTTCGATATCTATCTGGATAAAGACCAGCCTGTCTTAGCGGCTGAAATCAATTTGGAGGTCTTGCTGCCCCATATTCCACCGTTCTATCCATTTGATTCGATTTCACAATACCCAGCGGTACGTGAAGATTTAGCTATTGTGGTTGATAAAGATGTCAAGGCGATCGAAGTTGAAGAGATCATTCGCATGATTGGTGGCCGACTTTTGAAATCAGTTGAGCTATTTGACCTTTACGAAGGGGATCAGATTGGAAAAGGCAAGAAGAGCTTGGCTTATCATCTCACCTTCCAAGCGCCTGATAAAACGCTGAATGATAAAGTGGTCAGAAAGAGCCGCGAGAAGATTCTTGGGCAATTGAAGCGCCGCATTGGCGCAACCCTCCGCGAATAACGAACGAGGGGCGAGTGGGATACACGGCGAGTAAGGGAAGTAGCGCCGCGGCGACTTACCCTTCGCTCCTCGCCCTTTCTCCCTTTTGCTTCTCCCTCTCACATCTCCTCATGCAACTTAAAAAAATCGCCATAATCGTCACCACTTGCCATATTGCGGGTTGTTTATTTATGGTGCGCGTGGATAATGCACCGAAATTAGAAGAAACAGGATGGGAGTATGAAGAAGGCTCTGGCCAAGTTTGCGGTAGGCACAATCGGCCGTACACTTTTTAGAATTATTTTTAAAATCAAGTTTGAGGGGAAAGAGCATCTACCAAAAGATGGCCCACTGTTAGTCATTAGTAACCACTTTACATGGTTTGAAGCCCCGCTTTTGATTGCGTTTTTACCATACGGCGCGTCATTTGTGGCGGCCGTTGAGATGCGCCGCTTTTGGTGGTTTCGAGCAGGGGAGTTTGCTTACGATCTGGTTTGCATTTGGCGAGGCCAGGTCGATCGTAAAGCGATGAATCACATTTCTAGTTTGCTTAATGAAGGTCGTGTAGTGGGCATTTTCCCTGAAGGTGGGGTTAATCCTAAACTGCAAGATGCCATCGCCCGTGGAGAACAGGTCAATACAGCGGCAGGGAATCTTGTACGAGATCCGCTTGAACTGGTCGAGGCGCGTCCGGGCACCGCTTTTATGGCACTGCGGCACGATGTGCAAATTTTACCGGTGGCAGTGCTTGGCACTGAGGCGACTAAAGGGGAGCTCAATTTGTTTAATCGGGTGCCGATTACGATTCGGTATGGTAAACCGTTTGGGCCTCTTAAAATTGACAAGAAGCTGCGCGGTCAAGCGAAGCGCGATCGCATGGATGAGATTGGGCACGAAATGATGCTTGAATTAGCTAGACTCTTCCCACCTGAGAAACAAGGTGCGTTTCGGGAGATTATTGCGGCAGAGAGAGGAGAATAAAGATGAGAGGTGAGAGAAGAGAGCTAGGGGCGAGGAATCCTCAAAAAGTAAAAAGTGAAAAGTGATAAGTAAGCCATCGTAAACTTATCGCTTTTCACTTTTTACTTCTTATTGCTCAAGCTCTTGCTTTAGAGCATCAGCCAGCGAGGCGACGTTTGGTTGTTCGAGAATGTTGAAATGTTCCCCTTCAACCATGTGAATGTTAACATCCCCCCGCGTCAGTTTTTTCCAGCCCATAAATGGATCATGAGAGCGGAAAAGGGCGCGGGCTTTGGTGCGGAATAAAGCGACGTTTGTTTTAATTTGCTTGGGTTGATAGCCTCTGCGAGCCTCAAGCTGGGTGGCCATCATTTTTTGATAAATATCTGAAACACCTGAAATGTCATCGATAACATCCTCGACGGCGAGTTCATTATCTGCTCCGAATCTTTGTAAAAGTTTTTTCCATCCAGAACGGAGTTTCCGTTTGAAGCGAGCGAATAAAACCGCGCTGTCTAACTGGCGATTTTCGTGAATCCAGTAGGGGATGTTTTGCAGAAAGTGACCCAAATTTTGGGGGCTGCTCCAGAAGCGTTCTTGGTCTTTCTTTTCGAGCGGGGCATACCCTTCAAAAATACCTAAGGTTGTGACCTCTTCACCCATCTGTTCAAGTTGATAGGCAGCTTCATAAGCCACAACGCCACCATAACAGTAGCCACCGAGCTGGTAAGGCCCTTCTGGCTGCTGTTTTTTGATGGTGTCAATGATAAAGGTGGCCATCTCTTCGATGGAATGGTGCGGAGCGAGGGTGCCATCGACCCCTTGGGCTAAAATGCCAAAGGCGGGCTGGTCTGTACCTACGAGCCGGGCAAGCTCACCGTAGTCGAGAACGCCACCGCCCAGACCGTGAACGTAGAAAAACGGCCGTTTTTCATCGTCTCCCTGTTGCATCACCACGAGTGGATTGAACCCATCCTCAACCAAATCCTCCCCGTCGATTAATTTGGCTAGCTCGGCAATTGTTGGGAATTGGAACAAAGATGTCAGAGGGAGTTTGACGCCTAATCTTTCTTCGATTTGGTTAAACAAGCGTACGGCAAGCAGCGAATGTCCACCTAATTCAAAGAAGTTGTCTTCAATGCCTAGTTCGCTGAGCGCCAGAATCTCTTGCCAAATTTCGACCAATGTTGTTTGGGTTTGGGTGATGGGATTAACTTGGGCTGTCGAAGCTGAAAACTGGCTGGCGCTAGGAACAGGCAGTGCCAGCCGATTGATTTTGCCATTTGGTGTTAAGGGCATGGTTTCCAACTGCACAAAGGCAGACGGGATGAAATAGTTGGGGAGCGTTTCCAGCAAATACGGCCGTAATTCGCCAACCCCCAGCGCCTGTTCCGCTACGTAATAAGCCAAAATTTGGGGCTGCTGAGTGGCCGGATTCGGTTGCGTAACCACAGCCGCCTGCTGAACGGCAGGATGCTGTAAAAGACGATTTTCAATTTCCCCTAGCTCAACGCGAAATCCTCTAATCTTAACTTGGTGGTCTCGCCTGCCGGTGTATTCAATATTGCCGTCGGGTAGATAGCGAACGCGGTCACCCGTTTTGAGCAGACGAACCGGCTTATCAAGCGGTGGCAGTAATAGCGTCGGATACCGCTCTTTGGTGAGCGCTTCTTGCTGCCAATAACCGCGCGATAGACTGCTGCCGCCAACATAAAGCTCCCCTTCAACCCCCACCGGCACTGGCTGCTGCCAAGCGTCTAGCACAAAAAGCTGGGTATTCGCAATGGGTGCACCAATGGGCAAATTGGGGCGGTTGTTTTGGAAGTGGAGTGTGTCAAAGCAGGTGGCATCGGCATATTCCGATAGCCCATACAGATTAAGCAAAGTCGCCTCGGGCATTTTTTCGTAAAAATCTGCCCACAAATCTTGCGGTAGGGCCTCGCCGCTGGCTGTCCACAGCTGTAGATGGGGCAAACGGCTGGCGATATCTGGAAAGGTGTCGAGCAAAAGTCGTAGTAGTGACGGCACCAATAAAATACGGGAAACACGATGCTTATTTAATGTTTCTACGAAAGGTTTGGGGTCGAGCAGGAGCTCATTTGGAATGAGTAGGAGTGCCCCACCGTGAATAAGCGGCTCGAAAATTTCAGAGACGCCGTCGACGAAGTTAATGGAGCTTTTTGAGACGCAGACGTCAGAGTGGGTAAGCGGATATTGGGCTTGCATCCAGCTGAGCCGATTTACACCGTTTTGGTGCGTCCCCATTACTCCTTTGGGGCGTCCGGTAGAGCCAGACGTATAGAGTAAATAGGCAAGATTTTGCGGCTTAACGGCCGTTTGCAAATTCTCAGCGCTGGTGTTCAAGGTTAGCGTATCGAGGCAGATTGGCTTGGCTGAAGATGTGGGGAGCGCTGGCAAAACGGCCGTTTCGGTCAACACCCAACCAATCTGTGAATCTTCTAGAATAAGCCCTAAACGCTCTTTTGGGTAAGTTGGATCAAGCGATACAAACGCGCCGCCCGCTTTTAGAACCGCCAGCATGCCAATGATCATCTGCGGTGAGCGGTGCAGGCTGATGCCAACGGGCGTTTCTAGCTCAATGCCTAGTGATACTAAATGATGCGCTAGCTGATTCGCTTTTTTATTGAGCTCATCGTACGTCACGGTTGACGCTTCATTGATAAGGGCGACTTGGTTTGGCGCTTTGGCGGCTTGATATTCAACGCGCTGGTGTAAACACGCTTCAGCGGGGAATGACGCTGCCGTTTGGTTCCAATCGATCAGCATCTCCTGTCGCTCTTGTTCGGAGAGCAGGTCAAATTGAGAAATAGCTTGATAAGGATTTGCCAAAATCTCATCGAGGAGGTTTTTAAAATGCTGGCCGAAGCGGAGGATGGTTGCTTCATCAAAAAGGTCGGTATTGTATTCGATGTAGCCAGCGATCCCTTCCCCTTTATCTCGTAGCGTCATCGTTAAATCGAGGGCGGAAGCACTGCTGTACAGCGAATCATTGGCTTCGACCGCGACGTTGGGGAAGCGCATCGGGTTGTTGGGGGTGTTGTGCAGGATGAACATCACCTGATAGAGGGGATGATGGCTTAAGGAGCGCTCTGGTTGAATGAGCTCAACGAGCTGCTCAAACGGGGTATCCTGGTGCGTGTAGGCGTTTACGGCCGTTTCTCGCACCTGCGCTAACAGGTCAAAAAAGTCAGGATTATTGGATAGATCGGTGTGCAGCGGCAAGCTGTTTACAAAATGCCCAAGCATGTTTTCCAAATAAGTGTCCGTTCGGTTTGAAAGAGGCGTCCCAACCACAACATTACTTTGCCCCGAATATCGCTGCAGCAAAATATTAAGGGTCGTTAGCAGGAGCATAAAGTTGGTCACATTATGCTGTTGGCTGAACTGATAAATGGCTTGCACCGTTTGTTCAGACAAGTCTAGCTGGATTTTTGCCCCCGCATAAGATTGTTGCGGGGGTCGAACTCTATCTGTTGGCAGTTCGATAAGCGGGGGTGCCCCTTTAAGATGGGTCGTCCAATAGTCAAATTGCTGTTGGGCACGGGGGCCTTGACGTTTTTCGAGCGACAGTTTGACATAATCAGAATATTCGAGCGGTAACTCGGGTAAATTAGGTGGTCGTCCTTCAACTTGCGCCCGATATAGCTCGCTTAAATCTCGATACAGAATAGAGGCTGACCAGCCATCGGTGATGATGTGGTGGAAAACAAGCAGGAGCTTGTAGCGAGCTGGCGCAAATTTGATAAGCACAATGCGCCACAGCGGTGGGTTTTGAAAGTTAAACGGCCGTTTAATTGTCTCGTTCAGCAGAGCCGTAAACCGCATTTCGGCATCTTCAGGTGACATCTTGGACAGGTCCACCTGCTTAAACGGATTGTCGAGCGCCGTGTACACTTTTTGATAGGCGCTGTCCCCTTCAGGCTCAAAGGCAGTGCGCAAAATCGAATGCCGCTTAGCCAGGTCACGCACCGCTCTGGAAAGCCGAATGGGATCAACCTCACCTGTTAAATCATACAGTTTTGGCAAATGGAAAGTTGGTTTACCCGGTTCCAACTGCTCTAAGAACCAGAGTCGCTGCTGCGCAAAAGAGAGCGGCGTTTTTTCGGTTGATTTGATTTTGAATGGATGCGTGGCGTCTGGAATGTGCGTTTTTTGAATCGGCTCAAGGCTGTTGATTTCGTGGGCCATTTCTGCAACGGTGGGTGCTCTAAAAATTGCCTGTAGCGGAATATCAACATTAAATTTGTCACGTAGGCGGGAAATGACGCGTGTGGCTAGCAATGAGTGGCCGCCAAGCTCAAAGAAATTATCAAAAACAGAGATTTGAGGCATGCCTAGCACAGATGACCAAATTAGGGCGATCTCTTTTTCCTGAGGCGTGCGTGGAGAAACGGCCGTTTTTTGTTCAACCACCGTATTTGTGAGTGGGTTAGGCAGCGCTTTTTGATCAATCTTGCCATTCGGGGTTAAAGGCATCTCCTCCAAAAATAGAATAGGAGACGGTATCATGTAGGCGGGAAGATGATTTTTCAAAAAGACAGACAGGTCTGTGGGTTGAGACGCTTGATGGGCCGTGACCACATAAGCGGTAAGGGATGGCCCTTGGCTGGGGTGCTGATAAAGCTGCACAATGGCCTGCTTAACGGCTGGGTGTTTGGCAAAGGCGCCTTCCACTTCACCGAGTTCAATTCTAAAGCCACGAATGTTGACTTGGCGGTCGGCCCGTCCAAAAAAGACCACTTCCCCGTTGGGTAGGTAGCGTCCTAAATCCCCCGTTTTGTAGAGTCGATCGGTGGGATGTTGAGTAAAAGGATTCGTAATAAAACGTTCGTTTGTGCGCTCTGCGTCGCCCAAATACCCTAGCGAGAGATGCGGGCTACGCATGTAAATTTCAGCCACTTCCCCAATACCCGCCATCTGCATATTTTCGCTAAGTAAAAGCAGCTGGACATCTGGCATCCCCTGACCAAGGGGATACACTGATTTTTGCCAGGTGTGGGCGTTTGGTGGGATGAGAAAATAGCTCACGGCACGCTGAGTTTCGGTAGAGCCTAATGAGTTGATGCAGGTGACGCGTGGGGCAATCTTGCGTAAATTTTGAACATCGTTTTTGGTAAGCTTATCACCCACAAAAAAGGCGAAGCGCAAAGTGGGGATGGGCGCCACGGCCGTTTCTGTCAAAAGCTGTGCCATAGGAGGCGTTAAGTGAGCGAAGCTGATTTGCTGTTCTGCCATCCATGAGGCCAAGGCACCCGGCGTATGAATCGTGTCGTAGGTTGGAATATGGAGGGTGGCACCGCTCCAGATGGTTGTAAAAATATCTCGCTGTAGGGGGTCGTGTGAAAGCCCAGACAGCATGCTGAAATGGTCATCTGGGGTTAGGCTAAACTGCTCCGTTTGCCACGGCAGGAAGTGGGACAGCGAGCCATGTTTGCCCATGACTCCCTTCGGCAGGCCAGTTGAACCAGAGGTAAAGCTGACAGCGGCTAAATCATCGGGGCCAACGGTGATCATGGGCGAGGTGTCGGGACAATCACCGAGGATGTTTTCTAAAACGGCCGTTTCTAAATCGGGCAGCGTGAGCGGTTGGCTGTTTCCATATTTAGAAAAGGTATCAGCGACGACTTGTGGCAAATCGCCTGCTTCGTCAAGGCGGATTAACCCGCTGGGTTGAGCCACCTCAATATACCGCTGTAGCCGTTCTGGTGGGTAAGCTGGGTCTAAAATCGTAAATGCCGCCCCCGCTTTTAATATGCCCATCAGCGCCCAAACGAGCGAGGCGCTCCGATGGGCATACACGCCAACAATGTCTTCGTTTTTGATGCCCTGAGTGATGAGATGATGCGCCAATTTGTTGCTTTGTTGCTCAAGCTGCGCGTAGGTCCAATGCGTGTCGTCGTCAGAAACGGCCGTTTTGTGAGGCTGCTGCTGGGCTTGCACCGTTAAACGTTCATGCACCCCACCAAACCACTCATCCGAAAGAGGGGCGGTTGGGTCAGGCAGTCGGCTTTCTGTTAGTGGCGTTTGCAGGTTTAAGCTGGCTAACCGTTGGTTGGGTTCAGCGACGAGTTGATCAAGTAAGGCTACAAATTGAGCCACCATTTCTTTGATACGCGATTTGTAAAAGAGATCTTTGTTGTACACCCAGCGCAAGAGCACATCATCGTTGTGCTCACGAACATAGAGCGTCATATCAAACTTGGCGCTCAGTTCTGGTTCCGTGTTTTGAACGACCTCAATGTTTGGCAAATCTAACCCTGAATCATTAACCATGAACATGTTGAAGTAAACTTGGAAAATGGGTGTTTGGCTCAGATTCCGTTCAATCTTGAGCAGTTCAATCACTTGTTCAAAGGGGATGTCCTGGTTAGCGTAGGCGTCTAAGTTTGTGTTGCGCACCTGCTCAAGCAGATCAAGGAAGGTGTCGTTTGGTTTAATCTTTGAGCGTAGCGCGAGTGAATTGATAAAGAAACCAATGAGCGGTTCGATTTCAATTCGATTTCGTCCGGCAATCGGGATGCCGACGACAACATCCTCCTGATGGCTCAAACGAGACATGAGCAGTTTGAAGGTGCTCAGCAAAAGCATGAAGAGGGTGGTGTTTGTTTTTGAGTTGAGCTGGCGAAGCTTCGTCAGTAACTCGTCTGGCAGGGCATAAGTGACGGCATCTCCGCTAAATGTTTGCATAGACGGCCGTATTTTGTCAGTCGGTAATTCAAGCAAACTAGGTGCGTCGCTTAATTGTTTTTCCCAATAGTGCAACTGACTAGCAAAGCGATTGTTTTCAAAGGCCTCATTTTGCCAAGCCGCAAAATCACCGTATTGAATGGGTAGCGGCGGTAAGTTAGGCTGTTTTTCTTCTAATTTGGCTGAATACAGCGTGGAAAGCTCTTGGAAAAAGAGGCGGGATGACCAGCCATCTGAGATGATATGGTGGAAATTGATCAGCCAAATGTATGAATCATCAGCCAGTTTTAGTAGCTCTGTGTAGAGGAGGGGGCCAATCTCAAGGTCAAAACGATAATCTACAACTTCCTGATATAGTTTTTTAATAGCGATCTCTTGGTCTTGTTGTGGAAAATGGGACAGATCGATAACAGGAACAGGAATCTCGACTTTGGGGGCTATTTTTTGAACAGGCTGTTCGTTTTCAACTGCGAAGGTGGTGCGTAAAATTTCGTGCCGCGCCACAATCTCATTGATGCTGTCGGTAAAGAGGGTGACCTCTAACGCCCCATGAAAGTGGAAGCGAAGGGGGATGTTATAAATGGGTGTACCTGGCGTCATTTGGTCTAAAAACCAAAGCCGATTTTGCATCATCGAGGCGGGTAAATTTTGGTCGCGTGCGGCTGCTGATATTGTGTCAGAACGGCCGTTTTGGCCAGCCAACAAATCTAAAAGCTCACCCTTATGCGCTTTTAAATCTTGAATAATCTCGGGGGTCATAGCCCCTTCAGGCGCGCGAAATTTGAGCTTACCTGCGTCCGCCCAAAGTTTGATGTTTTTTGATTGTAACGTTTGGAGAAGCTCCAAAGTGGTCATAGTTCTCCCTCTTCAAACAATAGCTCAGCGTTGGTTGGCTGTTGTTCAGATTGAACTGTTTGAGCGACTTTGCTTATCGCGTTGAGTGAATCAATCACTTGGCCTAATTGATGTATGGTTGGATATTCAAAAAGTTGACGTACAGAGAGCGGGTGGTTGAGCTGGGTTTCAATTTGGGTGACGAGTTTCATTGCTAAGAGAGAGTGTCCACCGACGTCAAAAAAGTTTGTTGTGATCCCGATGGTGGGGATGTTGAGACAGCTGGCCCAAATTGTGCACAATGTTTTTTCCGTTGCTGTTTGGGGAGCTGCAAATTCGACCGTTTCTGAGACTGGGGCAAGATTGGGCTTGGGCAATGATGCGACATCGACCTTCCCGTTTGGCAAGAGCGGCCAGGCGTCTAATTTGCAGAACTGGCTGGGCACCATTTGGGCCAGCATCGTTTCGCCAATGTGCGCTTTGAGCAGTGAATCAGCAATCGGCGTTTGCAAAATAAGGTAGGCGATCAGTTGGGTTTCCCCGTTTGCTTGAGTGTAGGGTTGGACGATGGCGTCCGAAACGGCCGTATGTGCTCGCAAACAGAGCTCAATTTCAGATGGCTCAATGCGGACGCCGCGAATTTTGATCTGATTGTCTCGTCTGCCTACAAAGGTGAGAGCGCCATTTGCTTCCCACTGAACCAAATCTCCCGTTTTGTAGAAGGTGCTACTGGGTTGCTGTAAGTAGCGGGTCAGCTTCCGGGGCAGCTGAATAAAGGCATGGCTTGTTTTTTCAGGCTGTTGCCAATACCCTTTGGCGACTCCCTTGCCGCCAATATAGAGCTCCCCCGCGACCCCGATTGGGACGGGCTGGCCGTGGTCATCAAGCACCAAAACCTGCGCGTTGGGAATTGGGGTGCCAATGGGGCATTCTGCACCGTGGGGAACAACGGCCGTTTCCAAAAACGCCATCGTACTGACCACTGACACTTCCGTGGGTCCATAGCTATTAATCAGCTGGATAGCGTTTGGAACGTATGCCTGCCACTGGGTTAAACGATCCGGCAGGGCTCGTTCGCCGCCAATAATCACGAGGCGCAGGCTATCAGGTAGGGTAAGGTCGGCTATCGATTCAGTGAGATGGTGCCAAAACGCGGTTGGCAATGAAATCACACTTACCCGAGTTTGGTTCAGGAAGCTGATGAATTTAGGCAAGCTGTCCAGAAGCTGTTCGGTACGCAGCACTAAGG